>CACZQQ010000468.1 GCA_902783355.1 uncultured bacterium | reverse complement strand
GGCGGCCGGAGAGGATGTCGGCCTCGTCGACGCGCGCGATGTAGAGGTAGCCGCCCTGCATGCGGTTGTAGTCGTACGTGATGTAGATGTGGCCGTCGGCGTCCTGGATGGCGTCCGGATAGGAGACGCCCTTGCGCTCGTCGAGCAGCAGCTTGTAGGGCCAGGTGGCGCCGTCGTCCTCCGAGAGGAAGGCGGTGAGCCTTTCGCGGCATTTGAAGCTGTCGTTGGCGACGAGGAGGACGCGGCCGGAGGCGAGGCGTCCGACGAAGAAGCGGCAGTCCTTGCCGGGCAGCGTTGTCAGCCTGAGGTCGCTCCACGTGGCGCCGCCGTCGCGCGAGAGGCTCATGCCGACGCCGTTGTTGCATCTGACGTAGCAGGCGATGGCGCCGTCCCTGCGCTCCAGGAACATGTGTTCGTCAAAGGAGGGCGGCTCGCCCAGCGTGTTGACGTCGAGGGTGCCGCGCAGGTGGAAGGTCTTGCCGTTGTCCTGCGAGACGACCATCATGGCGCCGTAGACGGGGTTCAGGTCCCGCTGGAAGTCGCGGTGGTCGCTCTTGACGCTCCAGAGGGAGCAGGGCAGGGCCCATGTGCCGTCGGCCAGCACGGCGGGCTTGTTCAGCATGATGCCGTTGGCGATGCGGCGCGGCGCGCTGAAGCGGAAGTGGCCGGCCGCCGCGTCGGGGTTCTCCACCTCGACGAACCAGACGCCCACCAGGCCGTCAAAGACTTCGTCGGAGTAGCCGTAGACGCCGTCGGGGCCGCCGCAGCCCTGCGCCCAGAACCAGAGGAGTCGTCCGTCGGGCGTCAGCCAGAGGGTGGCGTCGAAGGCGCGCACGTCGGGATGGGGCGGGTCGATGACCGCGCCGGCCTCCGTCCATGTCAGGCCGTCGTCGTCGCTGTAGGCCAGCAGGACATAGTTGAGGCGGCATTCGGCGGTTCCGCCTGTGTACCAGGTCGTCAGGAGCCGTCCGGAGGGCAGCTTGGCGATGCCCGGGATGCCTTGGTGCGTCCGCAGCGCCTTGGCGTTCTGGGCGGTGGGTGCCGTGACGGGGACGGGAAGGAGTGAAGCGCGTGTGATGTTCATGGCTGTCTACTGTTCGGGGACTTTGGAGTACTGTAATCTGGAATGTCCGCAAATCTACTCTGCGGCGTGTTCATAGATGGATGCGGTATGCTCTGCAATGACCTGCTTGGGGGATTTCCGCCGCCGATGGCCGGTTCTCCGCGGGCGGCGTTCTGGATAGGCTCGGCCGGGGGCGCTACTTCCCGCGGTATTGGAGGGGCGTGCAGCCATAGTGCTCGCGGAAGAGGCGGAAGAAGTAGCTGGCGCTTTCGAATCCGCAGTCGCGGGCGATCTGGCAGATGTCGCGCGCGGTGGTGTTCAGGCAGAGCGCGGCGTGCTCCATGCGGATGCGGTTGAGGGCGTCCCGCGGCGTGACGCCGGCGCACTTCTTGAGGACGCGGCTGACATATTCGAGGGTGTAGCCGCTGATTTTCTCCAGGGCGCGCGGCCCCATCCGCATCCATTGCGGGTCGTGGAGGCGCTGGAGGGTCTGCTGGAGCCATTCGGGGCATTCGCCGTAGGGGCTCTTCGCCTCGTTCTCCAGCAGGAAGAAGAAATTGAAGAGGAATCTGTCGAGGGAGAAGGCGTTGCGCGTGTCGTTGAGCATCTCGAAGAGGCCCTGCCGCACGGTGGAGAGGCCCTTGGCGGAGAGGCGGTGCAGGGGCGTCCAGTCGGGCGCGGTCTGCCAGGCGCGTATGCTCTCCAGATGGTAGCGCTCGTAGATGAAGTCGAGGTGGCTGGCCTCGAAGGCGATGTTGATGAAGGTGAGGGACGCGTCGCCGTCCGCGTGGATCTCATGGCTGTCGTCGGGGCGCAGCAGGAAGACGTCGCTGCTGCGGAAGGGGGCCGCCACGCCGTTCAGCGTCTGGATGGCGTGCCCCTCGCAGCCGCATTCGATCTCATAGAAGTCGTGGTTGTGCAGGGGGATCCGGTAGCCGGGCGCGACGACATACCGCCGCGTATGCCCCACGGCGCCCTGGTTGTAGCGCTGCTGGATGATGCTGAAGAGGTATCTTTGCGGCTGTTCAGTCTTCATTGTCGAACACGTGGACGCGGAGGGCCTTGACCTGCGTGCCGCCGGAGGGGCGCACGATGAGGCCGCTGTTGCGGAAGACGCCGCCGGTCTCCTCGTTGAAGCGCACCATGGCGGGATCGTCCCGCAGGGCCATGGAGACGTTGCGGGCGGGCAGGTCGGCGCAGAAGACGCCGTCCACGAAGAGGCGCGCCTCCAGGTTGTGCTGTTCGAGGCGGAGGCGGCTGGGCTCTCCTGCGGGCTTGGCTGGCAGGATGGCCAGCTGGCCGGGCACCAGGAGGGCGTTCCCCTGCAGGCCGACCTGCGTGAACATGCCGCCGGTGGAGAGGCAGATGGTGGCCGTGCCGCCCTCGGCGGGCACGATGTCGCATTCGCCGACGATGAGCGGCGTGTGGTAGGCGTAGTTCCCCGCGGCGAGGGTTGTCGCGCCTTCGGCCGCATGCGTCCAGGAGGGCACGTCGCGGGGCGTGACGCTGTCCAGACGCACGTCCAGCGCGAAGTCCTGCAGGCGGACATTGCCCGCCGGCAGGGTGAGGCGCATGTGCCGCCACAGCGAGACGCCCTGGCCCTCGTCCGCCAGCGAGCCGACGACGAGGCTGCATGTGTTCATTTCAGGCAGGGTGTAGGACATGCCGCGCAGTTGCGCCTCGGGGGCTTCGGCGTCCATCACGAGGGGCGCCTCCAGCAGGGGCTGGCCGTCGGCCTCCAGCGCGATTCTGCCGTCGCCCATGCGGAGGCGGTAGCGGTGGAAGCCTTCCACGTCGAAGGGGACGTATTTGTTTGCGAAATGGAAGCCGACGCGGGGCGGCCGCGCCTTGGAGCCGGATTGGAAGCTGACGATTTCCGCCTTGCCGCCGCCCGCCAGGCGCACCATCGCCCCCAGCGGGTCGTCGGTGCGTTCCACGCGCGCCTCGAAGGACAGGTCGATGTCCTGCGCGGCGACCTCGCCGAGGGGGTAGACGAGATTGGGGGAGCCCTTGCCCGTGTCGCGGATGCGGTAGGCGCCGTCCACGATGCCTTCGTTGTCGGCGTTGTCGGCGGGCGTCGGGAAGATCCGCCGCCATGGCGGCTGGCGGTCCCCTGTGAGCAAAACGTCGCCCGACATGATCTCAAGCTCCTCGCGCTGGCCGGGCCTGGCCAGCGATGTGAAGACGATGTCGTTGACGCCGGGCCTGAGCGCCTCCGGCGGCACTTCAAAGGCGTGGATGTCCTGGTGGCTACCTAAATACTTCCATTCCAAGTTGTTAGATGAAATCCGGACATTTTCGCCGCGTCCGTCCGCGGTGAGGATGGCCGTCAGGCGGACGGGGACGCCCTCCTTGCGGAGCGCCGCCGTGTCGTCGCCGAACTCGAGCTTGAAGGTGAGTTCGCGGCCGGGCATGAGGGTCGCGTAGCGGCCGTAGTACAATTCCGGCAGGAGGTTGCATTCGCTTCCAATGCGGAGATTGTTGTTGGTCGTCCACAGGCAGATGGGGGAGATGTAGTAGCGCTTGCTCTTCAGGCGGATGGTCTCGGGGGAGGGCGGCATGGCGGTGGCGACGATGAACTCGTCGAACATGTTGTAGTAGAAGAGGCCGTCGGCGCCGGCCTGGTAGGCGGCGGCCTCCCGCGCCCAGTAGGAGGGCCAGCTCAGGCGGGCGACGATGTTGGGATGGCGCATGAAGGAGGGCATGTCGATGGAGGGGTAGCACTTGACGCCGTACTTGTGGCAGAGGGCGATGCTGTTCCCCCACGGCTCGAAATGGTTGTTGCCGGCAGGGAAGACGATGTCGAAGACGCCTTCCGCCATGAGGCCCTCCCAGTCGAAGCCGATGGCGCGGCAGTAGCGCAGCGAATCG
>CACZQQ010000467.1 GCA_902783355.1 uncultured bacterium | reverse complement strand
GGGCGTGACCGAGAGCGTCGTGGAGGGCGCCATGCGGCTGAACGACTGCGGCAGCGGCGCGGGCGAATGCGTCAACTTCTACTATCCCGTCTCCGCCACCGCCGCCGGCCTGGCGGGCCGCTTCGAGATGAAGGTGGAGGCCACCGACACGCCCGAGGCGATCGTCTTCCGCATCGCGGACGGCCGCAAGGTGGAACTGGTCACCTTCGAACGCAGCCGCGTCGCCTTCAAGTACGCGGGCGCCGCCGCCGACTTCGCCACCGACGACGCCTTCCACGCCTACGAATGGTCCATCGGCGACGGCGAAGTGCTCTCGCTCAAGGCGGACGGCAAGACCCTCCTCCAGGCCCCCATGGCGATGGACGCCGACGACCCCCGCGCGCGCTTCACGGGCAATCTGGACGGGCTGCCCTACATGTATGAGCGCAGCCTCATCATCGGGTCGCTCTCCGAGGCAGGGCAGGGCGTCAGCCTCTGGAAGAACTTCCAGTACACCGACGGCGTGTGCGTCAAGGGCACGGAATTGCAGTTCACGCTCAAGCAGGATTCCTTCGATGGCCTCCTGGAGGCGTCAGGGCAGGGCGGGGCCGCCGCCACGCCGCTCTTCCGCTACGACGCCGCGGCTGGCGCGCTGCCTCAGGCCTCCGGCTGGAACTGCTCCTACGAGGAGGGCCGCCTCACGCTGTCGCCGGAAGGGACGCTCCTCATCGACAACTCCTCCGAAGAGAAGTCCTTCGCCACGCTGACGCAGCCGGTTCCGCCTGAACTGCGGCAGAAGGGGCGCTATGCGGTCATCGAATGGGAGGCGCGCGTGCGCGAATGCACGGACCAGTTCGGCTTCATGCTGGGCGTGCGCCTCGACAGTCCTGCGGACGGGAAGCGCCGCGGCCTGGCGGTCATGCAGGGGCGCGACTTCCTCAAGGGGGCCGCCGCCCGCGCCGCCCTGAAGGGCGACGGCTTTGCACGCTGCCAACTGTGGATAGAGGTGGACACGGGCCGCTACCTCCTGAAGGTCGACGGCCAGGTCCTGGAGATGGACACGATGGCGGAGACGACCGCGCCGGCCCTCCTCTTCATGGGGGATGGCTCCAGCGCCTGCGCCGGCCTCGCCGAAGTCCGAAACATCTCCATGGGCGTCCGCTGACGCTGCGCAAGATGCCCTTGGGCATTTATCTTATGTCCGAATCCGTCTTTTCCTGAAATCCACCACCAACAGGGAGTCTCCATCCATGGACCGCAAGCGTGAAGAAGTGAAGCAATGGTTCCGCGAGGCCAAGTTCGGCCTCTTCATCCACTGGGGCATCTATGCCGTCGAGGGGCGAGGCGAATGGCGCCGCTCGTACAACATTCCGGAGGCGGAGTACGCGAAGCAGATTCCGCACTTCACGGCGAAGCACTTCGACCCGAAGGCGTGGGCCAGGCTGGCGAAGGAGACCGGCGTCAGGTACATCGTCTTCACAACGAAGCACCACGACGGTTTCTGCATGTTCGACGCGCACAACACCGACTGGAAGGTGACCAACACGCCCGCGAAGCGGGACGTCCTGCGCGAACTCACCGAGGCCTGCCTCGCCGAGGGGATCAAGGTCGGATTCTACTATTCCATCATGGACTGGCACCATCCCGACTGGCTGCCGCGCCTCGGCTTCGAGGCGGAGACGCGCCCCGCCGAAGGCCACGACGTCATGGACTACATCCGCTACATGCGCGAGCAGCTCCACCAGCTCCTCACCGAATACGGCGAGGCCCCCTTTGTACTATGGTACGACGGCGGCTGGACGAACACGCCCGAGAACCTGGGCGCCGTTGAGACCAATGCGCTCGCCCGCAAGTGGCATCCGGGCCTCCTCATCAACGACCGCCACTTCACAAAAGAGGATCTCATTACGCCTGAGCAAGTTGTGCCTGCCACCGGCATTCTTGACGACGACGGCAAGCCCGCCCTCTGGGAGGCCTGCATCACCATGACCTCCCACTGGTGGGGCTACGACCGCTACGAGACGAAGTTCAAGGAGCCCGCCTACCTCGTCCAGATGCTCGTGGACATGGTCTCCAAGGGCGGCAACTACCTCCTCAACATCGGCCCCGACGCCGAAGGGCGCATCCAGCCGGAGTTCGTCGAGCGCATGAAGATCATCGGCAAGTGGCTGAAGAAATACGGCGAGGCCATCTACGGCACGACGGCCT
>CACZQQ010000466.1 GCA_902783355.1 uncultured bacterium | reverse complement strand
TAACTCTTTGCCTGTCAATAATTTACGAACTGACTTCGGCGGTTTTTCCGTCACATCGGGCGGTGAAGACGCCGTGCAGCGGCGCGCCAGCCGCGCCGAACTGTGGAGCCAGGTGGAAGCCATCGACACCTACCGCACGGCACCGCGCTTCAAGGGCCGCGACCTCTTCGTGGTCACCCTCGGCAAGCGCGGCCGCGACGCCTTCTTCGGCGGCCGCGACCCCGATTCCACGCACAACCTCTACCTGACGCACCTGCTGGCCGACAAGGCGAACGACACCAACTACGACTGGGACGCCATCAACCAGTTCGCGCTGCTCGGGCCCGAATCGCATCTCGCGCCCCTTGGCGGCGGCATGCCGCGTCCGGAGAACGCCGCCGAGGAAGTCACCCTCAGGCACGGCATCGGCTTCGCCTACGACCTGCCTGTCGCCTCGCGCTACGATGTCAAGCTCCTCGACCTGCGCGTCAACGGAAAGTCGCTTCTCGCAACGCCTGAAAGATGGCGCCTCCTCCGTGGCAACAACGGCTATCGCCTCAGCATAACCCTCCCGCCGGAGGCCTGCGCGGGCGTCTCCTATTTCGTGGTCAGCTGCGCCTACAAGACCAACGAACCGCCCTACCCCTGGGGCTGGCAGCCAAAGTGAACCGCTTTTTTGACGTCGCAAGGCAAGACGCCGTGCGACTGTCTTCCATGCCGCTAACCCTATGGAGTACAATATAATGGAAAAGAGCGCATCCACTGCCAGACCGATCCGCGAGGTCGCCGTCATTGGCAACAGCCTCACGTTCCACGTCCCCGCGCCGGATATCGGCTGGCACGGTTCATGGGGCATGGCCGCAACCGCCCCCGAAAAGGACTACATCCACATCTTGGAGAAGCGCCTCGGCGAATGGCTGGCCGACAGACAGACGATATCGCCGAAATTCTCCATCCGCAACGGCTGCGTAACCGAGAAGGACTTCTCCTCCTGGCAGACGGAGCCCGTGAAAGACGCCGACATTCTCATCATCGAACTGGGCGACAATTTCCGCCGTTGCGAGAACTTTGATCCGGAGAATAACTTTATCTCACTATATACCAATATGTTACAAGATTTCCAGAAAGCAAATTCGAAACAGCACATCTTCTGTGTCGGCTCGTGGGGCGACAACGATTTGAGCGCCTGGATCCAGACCGCCTGCGAGCGGACAGGCGCCCATTTCGTCAGCGTGGCCGACCTGATGGCGAATCCCACCAACCGCGCCAAGAGCGAAGGCCACTTCACCCACGACGGCGTCAACTGGCACCCAGGCGACAAGGGCATGGCCGCCATCGCCGACACCCTCTTCAACCACATGACCGCCGTCCTGCGGAAATAGCACTCCCTCCACGCATGCCCTTCGATACGCCAACAGCCGACTTCCAGCGCCTGCGGCAGTTCATCCGCCAGGCGCTCCCCAACGCCTACCGCCCTGCCAGCGGCCTCCTGCGCCATCCCTACGTCTCCCCGGGCGCCCAATATGCCGCCGAACTGTGGGACTGGGACTCCTACTGGTTCATCTGCGCCCTGCTGGAACTGGCGCGCCAGACCGGCGACGACGACCTGCGCCAGTCGGCCGCCCCCTACGCCATCGGCACGCTCCGCAACTTCCTCGAACATCAGGGCGAGGACGGCGCAATCCCCCTCCAGATGCGGCCGGACGACGCCGACACCTTCGACTGCCTGGCCTCCCCTGACAACAACATGGCCAAGCCCTTCTTGGGGCAATTAACACAACTCCTTTATAATCAAAGACTTATAAACAACGATGAGGCCGTCGGGGCCGTGCAGGCCATTCTTGCCTTCCACGCCTGCTACGACGAACGCTATCTCCATGAAGGCACAGGACTTGTCGTCTGGGCAAAGGATTGGGGCATCGGCGTGGACGACGACCCCTGCGCGTGGGGGCGGCCGCCGCGCTCCTGCGCCAGCGTCTTCCTCAACACATGCCTCCTGCGCGACTGCCAGGCCGTCCGCGACCT
>CACZQQ010000465.1 GCA_902783355.1 uncultured bacterium | reverse complement strand
CCGTGCGCTGACAGGCGGAACGGACGCGCGGGAGCGCGTCCCTCCCGTGCGCTGACAGGCGGGGCGGACGCACGGGAGCGCGTCCCTCCCGTGCGCTATTCCGCCTGGAAGGCGAAGAGATGCTGCGTGGCGGTGCCGCCCCACGTGGCGCGCGGAATCAGGCGGACGGCGGCGAATTCGCCGTCGGCGGGCACTTCCATTCGCCAGAGGCGCTGCCAGTTGTCCTCCACGCGGGCGAGGGTGACGACGGCGCCGTCGGCGCGGATTCCCTCCACCGTGAAGGCGCGCATGAGCGGCGCGGGCGGCGTGCGCGGCTGTGCGTTGAGGGGATAGTTGGAGAGGCTGTTCATCTCGTCGCCGTCGGCGCAGTCGCCCGTCCCCTTGCGGTTCAGGTCGCTGTCGAAGACCGCCCGCAGGCGGCGCACGGACGACGGCCGCGCAAATTTGACGGTCAGCGTGGTGCCGAGGGGGGCCGTCCAGCCGTGGTCGACGTCGCCGACGGGGCGGTCGATGCCGTCCACGAGGGCTGTGGCGTCGGAGCCGTCGGAGGCGACGAGGGCCGCTTCGGCGGTGAGGGCGGGGATGGCGCGGCGGAAGCCGCCGGGCAGGAAGCAGTCGTCCTCCATGAGAGCCTGCTGCAGTTCAGGGACATGCGCGGCGGAGATGTCCGCCGGCAGGCAGCGGTATTTGACGCAGAGGGCGGCGGCGGTGCCGACGGCCTGGCCGAGGAGGGCGCATGTGCGCATGACGCGGCTGGCGGAGAGGGCGGCGTGGGTGGTCGAGATGTTGCGCCCCGCAAAGAATAGATTGCGTATATTGTTGGAATACAGGCATTTATAAGAAATGCCGAAGGGGGATGGCGCGGGATGGAAGGTGTTGGGCGGCTCGGTGGTGTCGAAGCCGTGCGGGTTGTGGTCGTCCATGGTCCAGCCGCCGAAGGCGACGGTGTCGGCGAAGGGGCCGCCGGCGCGCACGTCGTTCTGCGTGAGGACATGGGCGCCCACGTAGCGGCGCGATTCGCGCTTGCCGGGCAGGAAGCCGACCCAGTCCAGCTCCCAGTTGGCGGCCTGGTCGCGCGTGGGCGAGACGTTCTTGATATAGTCCCAGACGCCGAAGGCCAGCGGCAGCAGGCGGTCGCGGATGGCCTCCGCGTCGTTGATGGTGTCCTCCATGCCGCCCAGCTCCAGCCACCAGAGGTTCTCGTAGCCGCGGATGTCGCCGTTGAAGCGGTGCTTGAACTCCTCGGGGCCGTGGAACTTGCGCGCCCATTTGGGCGGGATGTAGGGTTTCGGCGAAGTCGTCTCGCGCCACTGCATGAGGCACGAGCTGCCCATCGTATGGCTGTCCGCCTTCTCCGGCTCGATGTCCTCGCCGAACTCGGAGGCGGCCTCGCGCCCCATGCGGAAGTGCGCGCCCGACAGCGGCGCCAGCACGGAGTCGCCCGAGCAGTCGGCGAAGAGGCGCGCGCGGACGACATGGTGCTGCTGGCTGGTCAGCTGCCACCCCTTGACGGCCGCGATCGCCTCTCCGTCCGCCGTCATCTCCAGGTCGTGGACGGTGGTGTTGAGGAGCAGCTCCAGATTGGGCTCGCCCTTGGCCAGCCCGTAGAGGATCTCGTCCCAGATGGAGAAGACGAGGGAGGGGTTTCGGTAGTCGTTCTCCAGGAGGAGCTCCTCGACGATGCCTGTCTCGCGGTTGTTCTTGCCGTGGGCGCCGCTGAGCCACATGCGGATTTCGCTGGAGGCGTTGCCGCCGAGGACGGGGCGGTCCTGCACAAGCGCGACCTTCGCGCCGCGCCGCGCCGCCGACACCGCCGCGATGAGGCCCGCGATGCCGCCGCCGACCACGCAGAAATCTGCCGTATGGAGGTATTCTTTCATAGGATTATCGTGTGGGAAGATGATGGGAAATCAGGAATTTGACAAAAGATAATCCCAAAATCCATTTTTCCCACTTGCAAGGCAAAGGAATTGGTGGCCGGTCATTCCTTTGCCCATGGAACACACAATTGCTTTTCCGTGTGTTCTGCTCCACGCGGAGGGTAGGTAATGTTGGATTTTG
>CACZQQ010000464.1 GCA_902783355.1 uncultured bacterium | reverse complement strand
GCGATGATGGCGATGACGACAAGCAGTTCGATCAGGGTGAACGACTTCTTCATGTTTTCTTCTTTCTCCATTGTGCATGTAATTGAGGGGACGGCCTCGCGGCCATCCTCTCAATTCCTCTGTTGTGACGAACCCCGTCTTCGGGATTCTGACATATTATAGGTCATCCGTGGCGGAAAATCAAGCGCGAGGATGCATTTTTCGTGGGAAAATCTACCTTGCGGACGACGGGCCTGCCCCCCGCCGCCTAGGTTCTGCGGGAGGCAAGCACCGACCTGCGCGCGACTTAGATCGACTTGACGCTAATGCTGGCCGGGTCGACATAGTACATGGTGGCGACGCCCCACTCGCTCTTCACCTGCTGCGGGGTCATGGACTCCACATGGCCGTCCGTCCAGCCGACGGTGGCGCGGCCGCCGTGGCGCGGGCAGAAGGTGTTGACCTGGGAGTTCGACCAGTCGAAGATCTGCGCGCCGTGGTTGGCGTGGGTGGCCAGGAACATGGCGGAGTCCGTCATGAGCATCTTGTTGCCCGACAGGGCGCCGAAGTTGACCACGGGGCAGCCGTCGTTGTTCTCGCTGTTGGCATCCGGATAGAGGGCGCTTGCGCCGTAGTAGGCCTTGAAATGGCTGATCGCACGCACCATGCCCATCACATGGTCGCCGGGGTCGGCGCCATTGTCGGCGGGGCCGTTGGAGACGGGGCACATGGCGGTCTTCCACGTGTCCATGTATTTGTCAAGGATGAGCCGACGCGCCCAGTGGCACCAGCCGTAGGGCTTGCCGGTGGCGTTGGTGCGCACCGTGAAGACCTGGTTGTAGTCGTCCGCATAGAGGGCGACGTAGAGCATGCACTGCTTCTTCTTGTTGGTGCAGGTGATTTCGCGGGCCTTCTCGCGCGCCTTCGCCAGCGCCGGCAGCAGCATCGCCGCCAGAATGGCGATGATGGCGATGACGACGAGCAGTTCGATCAGGGTGAACGACTTCTTCATGTTCTCTTCTCTCCGTTGTTGGGTTACGCTCGAAGAGAAGCAACCTCACGGCTACCCCCCCCGAATTTCCTGTTGCGACGAATCCGCTTTCTGCGGGATTCTAAAATATTATAGGCCATCCGCGGCGGAAAATCAAGTGCGCGGATGCATTTTTCGCGCTAGATGTCGAAGTTGACGCTTCCCTCGGGGGTGTACATGTAGAGCTTCTGGCCTGTGATGTAGTCTTGGGGGTTGTCCTTGTGGAGGGAGACGAAGGAGAGCGGCTGCATGGATTCGGCATGCCCGTCCAGGAAGTTGACGTTCATGCGCCCCTCGTGGACGGCGGCCTTGCCCTGCGCCCAGCCGTTGATGATCCAGCAGACGGAGCAGGTGCCGAAGGTGTTCATCTGGTCCATGGTGGAGTCCATCGCGTAGTAGGTGGCGGCGGCGCTGGCGGCCTGGGCGGCGTTCATCCAGACGGTGGGGGCGTTGATCATGTAGGTGGAAGTTCCCGGCCCGACCTTGTAGAGCTTGGCCTTGTAGAGGAGGCGGAAGCTGGCGTTGCCCTCCGTGTCGGTGATGTGGACGCCGTAGCCGGGCGTGTGGTTGACACCCAGAACCAGCTTGGTGGACATGGCGGGGCAGCAGGTGAAGGCGAAGGGCAGGTAGCCGTGTCCCGCCAGCCAGCCATGCCAGCCGGGCAGCGTGGCGGCGCCATACAGCGTCGTGTCGGCGAGGTCGCCCGGGTTCAGGGGGCACCAGGCGTGGTTGTCCTCCTCGTACATCGCTGTCGCAAGGGCGCATTGCTTCAGGTTGCTGACGCAGCTGATGGAACGGGCGCGGGCGCGCGCCTTCGCCAGCGCCGGCAGCAGCATCGCCGCCAGGATGGCGATGATGGCGATGACGACGAGCAGTTCAATCAGGGTGAACGACTTTTTCATGGGGCTTTCTCCATTGTAGGCGCCTGTTCGAAGGGAAACGGCAACGGCCCCCGCCGAACAGTTCCACCGCGACGAACGCCGCGGGTTTTTCTGTACTGTAAGTCAATCCATGCCGAAAATCAAGTCCCCCATCCCTTTTTCCAATGCTTTTGCCGCAAAATCAGACGCGCAGGCGGCATTCGGGCTCCTCCGTGCAGACGCAGACGCGCCAGCCCCCCTCCGTCTGGAAAAGCATCAGGACGGTGGACGGCGTCAGCGCCTCCAGCGCAAGGCCGCCCGCGCGCAGGGTCCAGAGGCTCTCCCGCGGGAAGAACTCGTCGCTGCGCAGGACGGGAAGTTCCGCGCCGGAGTAGCTATTGACGCGGCGTGGCGATTCGCCGTGACGGACCGTGAAGGCGCGCCCTTCGCCCTCCAGGCGGCAGACGGCCTCGGCAGGCAAGGCGAACTCCAGCACCTGGAAGCCGATGGCGCCGGCGGGCTTCCGCAGGACGGTCTCCTTCCCCTGCGCCAGCGCCACGCCCTCCAGCGGCACCTCGACGGGAGGCGCCGTGCGGAAGTCCAACGGCACATCCCGCCCGTCCACGACGAGGCGGCAGCAGCCGCCATGGCCGCCGTTGCCGTAGGCCGCGCAGAAGGCCAGCGTGTTCTCGCCGTCATGGAAAAGCGACGTCGGCAGGTCAAGCCGCTCCTCCGGACGGCGCACGGAAGCCGCCCCCAGCGGCACGCCGTTCACCCACGCCTGCACGGCGTTGAGCCTCCCCGACATCCGCGCCACGTCGCCGTCGGCCTCCAGCAAAACCTCGAAGTCATAGAGCGCAGGAGAGTAGAAGACGAGCGACGCCCTTTCGGGGCGGGACGGCAGCGTGAAGCGGGCGCGGAAACGCGCCTCGCCGTGCTTCATCGACGCAGGACGCATCCACAGCGCATTGTGCTCCCACTCCGCAATGTCCTCCATGTAGGGCGCGGGATTGTCAAGGCGGCTGTCCAGATAGGGCTGCCGCGTGGATGGCCGGAAGGGCGGCCGCCACGACGAATCGTCGTAGTCCGCCGCGAACCAGGCGGAATCCCCCGCGGCCACGCAATCGGCCGCGGCGTTCGCCTCATGCTGCGAGAAACTGCCTTCGTCGAAGGTCTGCGCGGCGTTGGGGCTCACGACCTCCGGCAGCGGGCGCGGCACAAGATACCGCCTGCATTGTAACTCATTTATTGCAAATAAGTTATGACTTTCAACATCCTCCTTGGCCACAGAGGCGGGCGCCCTGCCCTCCACCTTGACGGCGATGCAGCCGTTCTCCGCCAAATCGTAGACGAAGGGGGCGCGGACGGCGCTGCCCTCGGAGACGAAGAGCGACTCGTGGCAGGCGGCGGCCTCCTCCAGCGTCACGCGCACGCTCTGCGGCTGGCGGGAGAAGTTGACGCAGACAAGCGTGCGTCCGCGCCCCTCCGTGCGCAGGAAGGCGAAGACGCGCGGATTGTCGCGCGTGAGGGCGAAGGAGGTGGTCCCGCCGCCAAGCTCGGGCAGCGCGCGCCGCAGGGCAAGCAGGCGGCGGATTTCATCGTAGACGCCGCGCTCCAGCGTATCCGTTATAAGCGGAATTCCTTCCGCCAGAAGAGTATATCGCAGAAGAGCGAGGTCGCCGTCCTGCACATGGCGCCCGAAGCGCGACAGCAGCGCCGTGTCGTGGATCTTGAGATGGAGCATCGTCAGCTCATCCGGCCTGTCCTTGAGGAAGCGGTAGCGCGTCAGTTTCTCCAACCTTGACAGGACCTCCGGCAGGCGCGCCTCGTCCGGCTCCTTCAGGAAGCGAACGTAGGGGATGTAGCCGTGGGAGACGTAGCGCAGGCCGCAGACGCCCATGCCCTCCTCCAGGAAGACCATCGGCCGGATGCGCGAGAGGCGCGCGTGGAGGCGGCGCAACAGCGCGGCCTGCGCGACGACGGTGCGCCGCGGCGGCAGAGGCGCGCGCCAGCCGGGCAGCTGGAAGCCCGCCACGTCGAAGCGGAAGCCGTCCACGCCGCCCTCCTCCGCCATCCGCAGGCAGATGCCCTCGTAGAACTCCTGGAAGGCGGGCGAGGTCGTCTCGGTCTGCGCGCCGCCGATGAAGTGGCCAAGCGGCTCGCCCAGTTCGTCACGCCGCAGAAATTCGGGGTGCTCCTGTATTAATTTGCTGCCACGGAAGAGGTTGTGCGCAATCATGTCCACGATGACGCGCATGCCGAGGCGGTGCGCGGCGTCCGTGTAGCGGCGCAGCGATTCCAACGTGCCCGCGCACGGCATCAGCGGCTGCCGCAGGTCGTTGAGGTACGCCTCCGGCGGATAGAGCGGCGGCAGATAGAGGACGGTGACGCCCAGGCGACGGAAGGTCTCCAGCTCCGCGATTTCCGCCTCCAGGCCGCCGCCGTCCGCGATGAAGCCATGCTTCTGCAGGATGCATCCCGCCGAAAGCCCCTCCGGCAACGGCGGCGACGTCCAGCCAAGGCCGCGCTTGATTTCCGCGACCGACGCCGCAAGCCCAGCCTCCTCCGCATCAAAGAAATTTAGGTAAAAATCCCCTATTGACAGCCAATTGGATGACAGAATGTGCTCAAAAGACCAGAAACAGGGGCTGAATTGCAGGCCGGAAGCCCCTTTTGAATAGACGTAGGAGACTGCCTGCCCCTCCTCTTCGTGGCTCCAGCCGAAGAGACGGTGGCGGCCGTGCGAAAGCAGAAAGTCGACCTCGTGGTGCGCGTCGCAGTCCATCGCGCCCAGACGGTGCGGCAGGACTGGCAGATGGTCGAAGGGCTCCTGCGGACGGACAGGCTCCGACAGCGGCGTGTCCAGCTCGCAGGTGTGGTTGCGCAAGTCGTAGAGGGCAAGGCGCTGCTCCTGAAGGGGGACGGCTGCGGCGCGCAGGGCGGGCAGCGCGAAGCCGGATTCGCTCAGCCATGGGGCGCCCTCCCCTGCGTAGGAGAGCTCGAAGTGGACGCGAAGCGCGGCGCGCTCCAGCGTGTAGGTCAGCGCGAACTCCCACGCGCCCGCCTGGAAGCGCGCGCGGACGCCCTCCCCCGCACGCTCCATGGAGCGCAGGCGGTGCGGCACGCCCGCCAGCGGATTGCGCGCGTCCTTCCCTGGCTGGCGCTTCCGCGCCTGGCAGCCGGGCACGCCGTAGGAGGTCGTCGTCTCGGCCGTCACCGTCTCGCGGACCGCCACCATGAAGCCCTCCGCAGGCGGCGCCCCCGCCCACGAGGCCCCCGTGGTCGTGTCGCGCATCTCCACGGGATAGCCGTCCCGGAAGCGCGCCTGCAGCCGCTCGTTCTCCAGAAGAATCTCTTGCGGAAAGTCGTCTTTCATGGAAAGTCTATTATTATGGTTTAAAGGATGGATGGTCGTCTGCGCATAATATGCCCTCGCAAACGCCGACTGGCGGGAAGTCCGCCGGAATGGCGCTACATTAACTGCAGGTTTAGCTTCAACCCGCCCCAACATCCCCCACGCCATGTCCGACATCATCACCGACCTCCCGCACGGCCCCGGCAACGGCCGCAACTCCGAAGGCGCCTTCGCAACCCTCCGCGACGGACGAGTCGTCTTCATCTACACGCGCTACAACACGGAACAGCACGACGACCCCGCCCACGCCGACCTCGCCGCACTCTACTCCGCCGACGGCGGCCGCACATGGGGCGGCCAGCGCATCGTCGTCCCCAACCGCAAGCAAAACGTCATGAGCGTCTCCCTCCTGCGCCTGCAGGACGGACGCCTCGCCATGGCCTATCTTGAAAAGTCCTTCAAGAACAGGCAGTTGCGATTTGAAATAGCGCAGGATCCCGGCGTCCTGGACTGCCGCCCCTACTTCTGCGTCTCAGACGACGACGGCGCCACCTGGAGCCAGCCCGCCGACGTCTGCCGCACGCCGCCCACCTACGCCATCCTCAACAACGACAGGCTCGTGCAGCTCAAGGGCGGCCGCCTCGTCCTGCCCATCGCCATCCACCGCCCCATGGCGCCCCGCGCGGAGGCGGACAAGCCCGTCGCCAACGTCTACGCGCCGCGCGCCGAGTCCTTCTTCTTCCTGTCGGACGACGGCGGCGCCACTTGGCGCGAGGCCGCCCAATGCTGCTATCCGCCGCAGGGGCTCTCCTCCGGCCTGCGCGAACCCGGCCTCGTCGAACTGGCGGACGGACGTCTCATGGCGTGGTTCCGCACCAACGGCGGCTGCCAGTACAAGGCCTTCTCCGACGACGGCGGCGAGACGTGGAGCACGCCGCAGCCCGCCCCCGAATTCCCCTCCCACGAATCGCCGCTGACCATGAAGCGCGACCCGAAGACGGGCGAACTCGTGGCCGTCTGGTGCGACCTCGACCCACGGTGGGGCATCCGGCCGACGCCTTCAAGCTGGCGGCGTACGCCGCTGGTCGTCGCCCGCAGCCGCGACGAGGGCGCCACATGGCAGAACCACCGTGTCCTCGAGGACGCCCCCGACCACGGCTTCTGCTACATCGCCATGCACTTCGTCGACGACGCCCTCCTGCTGGCCTACTGCTGCGGCGGCGGTGCCACCTCCACCGTCCTCCAGGACCTCCGCATCCGGAGAATCGCAGACTGAAAAAACAAGCGCCCCGCAGCGGCAGGGTTCACTGCGTGGCGCGGATAGTCGTGTGTTGGCGGTTCATAGGAGCGAACCTATGACCTGTATGTAGTGGTCGTAGGGGATTTCTTTCATCATGTGCCCTGCATGATATGGACGGCTATCAATCGTGTCCTTTGCCAATGCCCCAGCGCGCATGTGGAGGATTGCAAGCGGCTTTTGGAGAACGCCCTGTTCCCCATGAGGGCAGGTAATTGAAAGCTGTGACTTGTCCCGCCATAGCCATCCATGGCGAAGGCGGAAGCGGCAGCGCACGGAAGTGCGCGACCTCGCGTAACCGCTGGCAAGCGCCCGCAGGGCGCGCAGCCTGCGGAAAGGCCAATCAAAATCCCCCGGCGCCCGCAAGGGCGCGACAAAATGGGTGTTTTACCTGCCCTCGTGGGGAACAGAACCTTGGAGAAAAATGACGGGGCGATCCATTTTATTGAATATTATTCATTGAATATTGTTCAACATGTGTTATATTAAGTGCCGGGCAACCTGGGAGGCATGAAATGAAGCAAGAGATGAGCAAACGAAGGAAGGCGGCGTTGGAGACGCGCCGACGACTTCTGGTCGCAGCGCGGAAGATTTTAGAAAAGCAAGATTTTGCGGATGTGACGGTGGCCGACATCGCGCGGGAGGCGGGAGTTGCCGTGGGGAGCTTCTACGTCTATTTCAAGCGGAAGGAGGACATCGTCGAGGTCTTGGAGGACTATGACTTCTTCCATCTTGCGGAAATCGTGAACGGGATGGATGGCAAGGGGATTCTGGAGCGTCTGGCCTACTACTGCCACGAGTTCATGAAGGGCATCGAGGAGTACGGTCTGGAAATCACGCGGCAGTGGATTCGCAACAACGTCGCGCCGCAGCGGATGTGCCACAGCCAGGAGGACATCACCAAATATGCCTTCGACGTCCGCGCCCTGCTGTCCATCCTCACGGAAGGCGTGACGCAAGGGCTTCTCAAGGCGGAGACGCCTGCAGACGAACTGGCCCTCTTCATCAACTGCGAGCTCTACGGGCTGATGCTTGCCTGGTGCATGTCGGACGGCGCGGTGGTCGGCTCCCGTCAGACCGACGCCTTCGTCGCCAATGGGCTGGCAAAGGTGCTTGCCCCATACATCATTCACCCCCCATGCGACCATT
>CACZQQ010000463.1 GCA_902783355.1 uncultured bacterium | reverse complement strand
CGTCTTCTATGCGGAGGTCACGGTGGACTTCGCGCCCATGGAGCGCACGGGCGAGCCCTTCGAGATCAAGCAGGCCCTCCGCGGCGCGCATCCCAACGCGCTGGTGGACGCCGCGCTGACCGCCCTCAACGACGGTCTGCGCACGGGCGGCCTGGAGGGCTACCCCATGATCTACGTCGCCGCCACCCTGAAGGAGCTTGTCTTCGACACGCGCACCACGCCCGGCGCGGTGGCGGGCGCCGTCAACGAGGCCATCTCGCAGGCGCTCACACAGGCGGGCACGGTCATTCTGGAGCCGGTCATGCGCCTGGAGGTGCTCGCGCCGGAGGACACCGTCGGCGAAATCTCCATGTATCTGCAGCCGCGCCGCGCGCTCATCAGCGACATCGCGCAGGTAGGCGCCCTGCGGAAGATCTCCTGCCAGGTGCCGCTGGCGGAGATGTTCGGCTTTGGCAAGGCGCTGCCGCGCCTCTCCGGCGGACGCGGCGCCTTCTCGCTGGAACCCTGCGGCTATCAGGAGAAACCCGCCGGGAAATAAACCACAAAACACACAAAATACACAAATACACAAACGCCATTCCAATCCAAGGCTTTTCCTGCCATACTCAACCGCTTTGCCCCCAAGAAGGTAGGGGAGACGCGTCCTCCTTACGCGCCGAAATCATGGCGCGGACAAAGCCGCGCCCTCCCAACCATCATAGGAAACATGGCGTTGTAGAAACCTTCGCATTCTGAACTGTCGATTTGCATCTTTCCCCCTTTCGTGTATTTTGTATATGCTCTGTTTCCCAAGGGAGTAGGTAAAACAACCATTTTGTCGCGCCCTTGCGGGCGCCAAGAGATTTGGATTGGCCTTCCGCAGGCTGCGCGCCCTTCCGCCTTCGCCAAGGCTACGGCGGGACAAGTCGGGCGCTTGCCAGCGGTTACGCAAGTTCGCGCACTTCCGTGCGCTGCTGCTTCCGCTTTCGCCAAGGCTACGGCAGACAAGTCGCTGTTTTCAATTACCTAACCTCTTGGGGAACAAAACGTTGTAGAAACCTTCATATTCTGAACTATCGATTTGCATCTTTTTCTCCTTTCGTGTTTTTTGTGTGTTTTGTGTATTTTGTGGACTTTTCCAACAGCCACAGAGTCAAAACGATGTGGAAAACAAGACAGAGGCGGGCGTCAAGCCTGGCAATGGGCAGGCACGCGGCGCTCTCCGCGCCGGCGGCGGCCAGTGCCGCCAACGCCTCCATGCAACGGGCCAGCAAGGCGGCCCACACTTCGTCCCACCACGGCAGCAGAAGGCCGCACAGCAGCCGCAAAAGACACCCCAGCAGGGTGGCGAAGGCGAGACCGCCCAGCGGGAAGCAGTAGAGGGCCGCGACGGGCGTCAGCTTGGCGTTGAGACACAGGGCGGTCCCTGCGGAGGAGAGCCACGCCAGCGCCGAGCCGGCCGTCCCCTGCGCCATGCGCACGCCCAGCCGTACGCGCCATAGCGGACGATGCCCCACAGGCAGCCAGGACAGCCGTTCGGAGAGGTCGTCTCCCATCGCCGACAGCAAGGGCGCCGACAGCAGCAGGGTCGTCATGACAGAATATGAGTAGATGAAGCCCAAGTCGAGCACGGCCAGCGGGCGGACGGCGAGGGCGAGGCATCCCGCCACGCCGACCGCGTTCAGCCACGAAGGCGGCCGCCAGCGCAGCCGCGCGTAGATGACGGCCCACGCCATCAGGAGGGCGCGCAGGGCGGAGGCGGCCGTCCCTGTCAGCAAAGCGTAGGCCAGCGCGACGGCGCCCGTCAGCAGCCATTGCGCACGCAGCGGCAGGAGCGCGCGCCGTGCCGCCAGAGCCGCCAGCAGCGCGACAAAGCCCAAATGCATGCCTGAAATCGCGAAGATGTGGACCGTGCCGGCGGCAATCTGCCGCTGCCGTTCCTCCGGCGGGATGAACTGCCCCATGCCCAGCCCGAGCGCCAGCAAAAGGCCCGCCGTGCGGTCGTCCTCCACATGGTGCACAAGACGCTCCGCGAGGGCGGCGCGCAGACGGTGGAGAAGGCGCATCGCGCGCGCACGCGCGCGCGTGCACGCGCGTCCCTCTATTTTGTATTCCGCGACAGCCATTTGCCGCCAGATGCCGCGCGAGGCCAGCTGGCGCGAATAGAAGGCCAGCGGCGGCGCGTCCGGCGGCTTCTCCAGCAGGCCGTCAACCCACAGCACGTCGCCCGGAAGAAGTCCATCCGGAAACGGCGTGCAGGAGGTTGCTGCGAAAAGGACGATCCGGCCTGTCGCGGCCCGCGGCCCCTCCATGCCCAGGCACTGCATCTCCAGAATGTCGGCGGTCATGCTCCGCCGTGCGGGAAGCGCCCCCAGGCGCCCTTCGCGGAAGGGCGTCTCGCGCAGACGCACCCGAAGGACGACGCGGCAGCGCGCGCCGTCACGGGAGAGGTGCCGCAGATAGTCCTGGCCGCCGCCATGCGCCGCCCTGAGCCCCCACGCCCACGCCGCCACGGACAGCAGCGACAGCGCAACGCCGCACCGCAGCCCTCCCCCGGCCCAGCCCACAAGAAGGATGCAGGCCGCCACGACGCAAAGAATCCGTGGCTCGCCGTAGGCGGCCGCCGCGCATCCCGCCGCCATCGTCAAAAAGGCGCAGAAGGCCGGCGCGGCCGTCTGCAGCAACGACAGGCGCTCCCGGATGTTCTGTAAATATGT
>CACZQQ010000462.1 GCA_902783355.1 uncultured bacterium | reverse complement strand
CTTGAGGTCGCGGTGTATCACGTTGCGGTGGTGCGCGTATGAGATGGTGTCGCATACGCGCAGGAAGATTTCCAGGCGCCGGCGCAGCATCATGCCCTCGTCAAACGCTTCTATGCCCCGCATGCGATAATTCAGCGTGGTGTTTCGCAGATATTCGCGCAACGTCTTGCCGTTGACCAACTTCATTATCAGATGGATTTCCTTCCCGTCGCCCCGGGAGAGCCCATAGATGGGAATAATGCCTGGATGGTCAAGCTGGGCGGTCACCTTTGCCTCCGTCACAAAGGAGGTGAAGAGAAGCCCGTCCTTGTCGTCTTCGTTCTTCAGGGATTTCACGGCGACGAGGCGGCCCAGGTTCCTGTCGCGCGCGATGGAAACCCGCGATGTCCCCCCCTGGGCGAACTCCTTCAGCAGGGCATATTTCACGTCCAGTTCGTCCAGGGGGGCCGCCAGGCCGGCGGACGTGTCCAGTTCCGAGCTGATGAACGGACTGATGTTGACCCCCTGGATGATCTCCTCAAGCTCTTGCTTCCGGAGGGGGCGCTTCCGCTTTTCAGGCAGGGGCTCCTCCTCCAGGGACAGCTTTTTCAGTTCTCCAAGCACTCCTTCCAGGACGACAGTACGATTGAAGCCCTCAGCCGCCCTCGCAGGCGCCCAGTCTCCATCAATCGCCCTGATTTCCGGATTGCCGCTCATGTTTTTTTCAGACGCGCGGGGTGCCAGAGTCCATCAAGACCGACGCGAGTTCCTTTTTCAGAAGGCCGACGTCAATGGGCTTGGAGATATGCGCCTGCATGCCGGCCGCTTGGGCGGCCTTTATGTCCTCCGGGAAGGCGTTGGCGGTCATGGCCAGGATGGGAATGCCTGCCAGCTTCGGATTCTGCAGCGAGCGGATTGCCTTTGTGGCGGCATAGCCGTCCATGACTGGCATCTGTATGTCCATCAGGATGGCGTCGTAGTAGGACGGCTGGGAGGCCGCGACCATCTCCACGGCAATTTTGCCGTTTGCGGCGGTCTCCACCTTGAAGCCCATCTGCTCCAGGAGCATCTGGGCGATTTCCATGTTGACGGCGTTGTCCTCGACCAGCAGAAGCCGCCTGCCGGTGAAGTCGACCGGCGTCTCGTCGGTCGACTTGGCGTCGTCGCTGCTCTTCTGCATGTCTTTCTCGCTGGCAAGGCGGAACTTGACGTGGATGATGATTTCGGTGCCGTTGCCGGGCGATGTAAAGACCTCGATGGTGCCGCCCATCAGGTCGATGATGCTCTTCGTGATGGCAAGGCCCAGGCCGGTTCCCTCCATGCCGCTGTCGGTGGAAGTGCGCTCCCGCTCGAAGGCCCTGAACATTTTCGCGACGAACTCCTTGGACATGCCGATGCCGCTGTCGCGGACGCGGATTTCGTAGGAGCCGTATGCCTCCTCGTCCGCCTTGCCGGTCTCATAGATCGAGGCCGAGACCGTCCCGCCCTCGGGCGTGAACTTGTAGGCGTTGGAAATGATGTTCAGCAGGACGCGGTTAAGGTTCTGCCTGTCGCACCAGACATAGCGGTTGCGGATCTGCGATGTGTGCACGGAGAAATTCAGCCGCTTGCGCTTCATCTGCTCTGCGAAAAGCTCACCCACCTCTTCGAGCGTCAGGCACAAGTCCGTCGGATTGAATTCCAGTTCGAGCCTGCCGTTTTCGATCCGGCTCATCTCAAGGATGTCGTTGATGAGGGTCAGCAGCTGGCGGCTGGACTTCTCTATCTTGTTCAGGTAGCCCCGCAGCATGTTGTCGGGCTCCTTCAGCGCAAGCGTCGTGTAGCCGATGATGGCGTTCATCGGGGTGCGTATGTCGTGGGACATGTTGAAGAGGAACTGGCTCTTGGCAAGACTGCCCTCCACAACGCGGATTTTCTCGCGCTCCGCCGCCTCGTGCATGGCCCGGATGCGTTCCTGGACATACAGCATGACAGCCAGGCCGACAAAGATGATCAGGAGCACCACGGCGCCGCCGACAACCAGAGAGGCGCGCATCTCAGCCGAGGTGCCTCCCGTCATCAGCCGCTTGCCCAGCCACATCAGCGCGGCATAGACAAGCAGCGCGAACAGGACCATGCCGGAGGTGGAAATGCCGCTGTGCTCCGTCAGAGAACTGCGCTTGACCGTCTGCCAATAGAAGGCAAAGCCGAGCAGGCACCAAAGGGACAGCAGCAGGAAGGCCTCGCTGCCCATCGCCTCCAGCACCACCAGATTCGGCACAAGCTGGACGATGCCGAAGACCAGGGAGACCAGCGTGCCGACCACGCCCGCCGCCATGATCTTGTAGTTGCCCTCCGTCCTTGCAATCTTGTAGGCGGCGGCGGACGTGTAGCCGTAGGCGACGATGGCGCCGAAGGAGGTCAGGTCCACAAACCAGCTCAATGTGTTCCTGCCCAGCAGGGAGATGAGGATGGACAG
>CACZQQ010000461.1 GCA_902783355.1 uncultured bacterium | reverse complement strand
TTCCCGCAGGCGGCGCGCCCGCTGGGCGCTTGCCAGCGGTTACGCGAGATTGCGCCCTGACGGGCGCCGCCCCTCCGGGGCTTCTATTGCCAAGCCGCGCGGGAGACTGCGCGGCGGGCCAGCCGGCGGGCATGGAGCCGGAGACGCAAAAAGAACGCGCTCTGGCGCGCCATTTTCCATCCGTGGATATATATCCGCAAAAGCACCGAAACGCTGACTACGGGCCTCCCAGGGCCGTTTAAGGGCATTCTGGCTTTTCAGACGGCCGTTTTCGGCGCCCCGCGGACGCCGAAAACGACTGGGGACGCTTGACAGTCTATTTCCCCTTCTTCATCTTGGGCAGCGGGTTCTGGCGGTGGCACTCCTCGATGACCTTGATCTGGCGGCGCACCTGCTCGACGGTCACATCCTGCTTCTTGCCGTTGACGATGGCGTCGTAGAGCTGCGTGTAGTAGATGTCGCCCCAATGCGCGGGGTTGCAGGCCTGCGCGGGCGCCGTCCAGCTGCCTTCGTACCAGTCGAGCGTCTCGCCGCAATAGATGGGCAGCCTGCCCGGCCCCAGCAGAGTCCCGCGCACCAGTTCGTGGCGCGGCGCGTCCTCCGGCCTGTAGTATTTCCATGTCACGGTGCATCCGTCGGCCTTGAGGCCGCCCTTGGTGCCATAGACCTCGAAGACGTTGCCGGGGAAGGCGTCCACATGGGAGACCTCCAAGTCGATGACGGGATGTCCCTTGCCGATCAGCAGCAGCTTGACATAGCTGTCGGCGTCGCCCCAGACATTGATGCTGTGGAGGACGCTGACGACCTTTTCGGGGTCGGCCTCGCCGTCGCCGTAGAACTGGAGCGCCATGTCGAGAGGATGCGGGGCGGTGTTCATGACTTCTCCGCCGTCGAACTCCTGCAAGGTCTGCCAGTCCCAGCGTCGGCTCCAGTTGTTGAAGCGGATGTTCACCTGCACGGCCTCGCCGATGACGCCCGACTTGATGATTTCCATGCACTTCTGGAATGTCGGGCGGAAGCGGGACTGCTGATAGACCGCGAAGTGCCTCTTCGCCTTCCTGGCGGCGGCGACCACCTTGTCCACCGCGGCGACGGTGGCGGCCAGCGGCTTCTCGCAAAGCACATGGAAGCCCGCCTTGAGCGCCTCGATGCTGACGGGCACGTGGTCCATGCTGCGCGTCGCGTTGACGATGAGGTCGATCGACTTGTCCTTCAGCATGTCCTTGTAATCGGGATACACCTTGAAGTCCTGCGGGATCGCCACGTCCTCGAAGGGCTGGCAGCGCTCCGGAATCGTGTCCGAGACCGCAACCACCTCGAAGCGCTCCAACGCGTTGAGCTGCGTGCAAAGCACACGGCGGTGGATGTCGCGGCCGCTTCTTCCCTGCCCAATGATGCCGACGCGAAGTTTCCTCATTGTTATAACTCCTTTATTTGCAAGATGTTACAAATTCATCCTAGCATGTGTAGACGGGCTGCGGGCGGCCGGTCCTGGCGGAGCGGTCCGCCGCCGACAGGAGCGCCATGCTCTCGAAGCAGGCCTCCATGCTGACGGGCTGGACGCCCTCCCTGAAGAAGGCGGCCACCTGGTCCAGCTGCATCTTGTAGTAGGGGACGCGGCCCGTGACCCGGCACAGCACTTCGTTGGCCTTGTCGTCGCGCAGGAGGCAGCCGTAGCGGTAGGCGCCGTAGGTCAGTTCGACGATGCCGCGGCGGCCGTCCGGATAGGTCACATGGCAGACATAGCCCTTTCGGTCTTCGAAGACATTGACGGCAATGGCGCCGCAGCCCATGATTTCCTGAAGCATCTCGAAGGCATGGACGCCGTACCAGACCACCGACGAGCCGGCCGGCGCGCGGCCCACCGGCCCCCACGCGCAGGCGGTGGCAACCTGCATCTTGTCCTTTCGCGCCTGGGCGAGCGTCTCCTGCAGATCGATGTCGAAGCGCAGGGAGGAGGCGGTGAAGAAGCGGATGCCCTTCGCCTGCGCGATGTCGGCGATCTTGCGGGCATTGTCCAGCGTGTCCGCGTAGGGCTTGTCGAGGAAGATGGGCTTGCCCAGTTCGGCGCACTTCTCGAAATAGGGCAGATGGAACGCGGGGTCGTTGATTTCGAGCATGATGGCGTCGCAGTCCGCGACGGCGGTGTCGAAGTCTTCCGTCACCATGATGCCGAGGCCTTCCAGGATGGCCTGCCGTTCGTCAAGCCCCTTCTTCCCCTGGAAGGGCGTGTCGAAGCGGAGGCAGCGCGTCGCCTTCAGGGAGGGCACCCTGAAGGCCGCCTTGGTCTTGGGGTCCTGCATCAACTGCGGCATCGCCACCGAATGGCTTGTATCCAGGCCGACGATGGCCACTTTGACAGGCTTTGTCTTCTGTGTTCTTTTCATGATGGATGTAGGAGGGGCGTATGGGATTGGACCAAAACAAGTCGTCCGACGCAATATAATGCGAGGCCCCGTTTCCGCGCCGCGCGCGACGCAAACCGCATGCTCTTTTCGCGCCCGTCACCGACGCGGCGAGGCCGTCTCCAGCGTCACGGCCAGCGCCTTGGACTGGAGGAGCTCTTCGGGGCGGATCATGGCGCTTTGCGGCCATCCGGTTTTCTCTTTTCAGGGACGCTTTGGAAAATGGAAAAGCGCGTTATAGTATGGCCGTTTACGCGCAGGGCTTCCAAGCCAGGCCTCTCTCTTCTTTATTTCTAAGGATAGAACACGAACATGGTCTCGCGGACCACGACATCCAGGCGACTTCGGGCCATTGTCCAGGAGGGCAGTGGCGCGGATGCCTTTGTCGGCTTTTCCTGTCCCGTCAGGAAAGCCGACTTTTTTTTGCGCGGCATAGTCCTTTCCCGCTTCATCGGACGACTTTCCATTCAGGGGGCATAAAGCCCCCTTTTTTCTTGCCTGCATGACAGCCATGAAGACAGCCCTTGAGACAATCCACCAAAGCCCCGAAATCTCCCTCTACCGGATGCCCGGCGGCGGCAACGTCGTCTCCTGCATTGTGAGCACGCCTGAGACGCGCGCCATCTGCAACGACCCCCAGGTGGCCGGATGCGACTACACCGACAGGCTGCGGCGCGCCTGCGCCAAGGTCTTCGGCCTGAAGACGGTCTCCCTGCGCGAGAGCGAGACCTGCGTCGTCAACATCCTGCGCGGCGGCCTCAACTACGGCCTGCGGGAGGCGCTGGCGGCCGCCTACGGCTGGAACCGCCACGCCACCGCCTTCATCAGCGCCCAGCGCGCCCGCGACGCCGCCGATTCGGAGGACTGGCACATCACCGAGAACGACTACGAGAAGGTCTATCTGCCCTCCACCGCCAGCCTGGTCATCGGCGACGTGGTGGCCACCGGCACCAGCCTCAAATACGCCCTGCAGGAGCTGCTGCGCAGCGCCCAGGAGCAGAAGATCCGCCTGCGCTCCATCGTCTTCTTCACCTTCGGCGGCGCGAAGGCGCAGGAGATCCTGGAGGAGATCGACGGCCGCTGCCGCGACCTCTTCGAGGGCTACGAGCAGACGACGCTCTTCTATTTCGAAGGCTGCTTCACCTGCGCCGAGGCCAGCACCCCCCTCTCCGTCCGCCTCACGGGGACCGACCTCCTGCGCTGGAACGCCACCATGGCTCCCGAATTCGTCGAATCCCAATACGAGGACCCCGCCTATCCGCTGGAACGCTGCACCATCTACGACGCAGGCTCCCGCGCCTTCTGGCTGGAGGACTACATCCAGGACGTCATCGGCTACTGGCGCCAGAACCTCCAGTTCGCCGAGCACGGCATGGATTTCCGCCAGCTCCTCCATGAACGCTTCCCCGGCCTCGACGACACGCGCTTCCCCGCCGGCACCGACCTGCGCCAGCTCGCCCTCCGCCAGCTCAACCGCATGGAGAAAATGCTATTGTAACTCTTTTGTTTCCAGTATGTTACGTATAAACTAAAATCCAACCCACCCTCAACAAAGGAAAAAAGCAGCCATGTCAACCCACCAAAGTGCAGACTTCGAATACAGCAACGTCCCGCAGGAGAGCCGCAAGGGCTTCTGGTCCATGCTGGTCGTCATGCTGGGCTTCACCTTCTTCTCCGCCTCCATGTGGGCGGGCGCCGGCCTGGGCGTCGGCATGACCTTCAAGGGCTTCCTGGGCGCCGTCATGCTGGGCAACCTGATTCTGGGCTGCTACACGGGCACGCTGGCCTACATCGCGGGCCGCACGGGCGACTCCATCCACATCCTCGCCAAGTACTCCTTCGGCAACAAGGGCTCCTACCTGCCCAGCTTCCTTCTGGGCATCACGCAGGTCGGCTGGTTCGGCGTCGGCGTCGCCATGTTCTCCCTGCCTGTGCAGAAGTACTTGATTGAGAAGGGGTTCACCTGCGCCGACAGCACGGCGGCCCTCTGGATCATCAACATCGTCTTCGGCCTCCTGATGACCTCCACCGCCTACTTCGGCATCAAGAGCCTGACGGTCCTCTCCTACATCGCGGTCCCCGCCATCATCGTCCTGGGCGGCTTCTCCTCCATCAAGGCCCTGGGCACCGACTTCGGCGGCACCAGCGGCTGGAGCCTGCTGCTCGACCACCAGCCGGCGGCGGGCGCGGCCATCGGCGCGGCGACGGCCATCGCCATCTCCATCGGCTCCTTCATCTCCGGCGGCTCCTGCACCCCCGACTTCGTCCGCTTCGCCAAGAACAGCAAGATCGCCGTCGTCACCACCATCATCGCCTTCTTCCTGGGCAACTCCCTCATGTTCTTCTTCGGCGCCGTCGGCACCATGACCTACAATGTCGCCGACATCTCCGACGTCCTCTTCAGGCAGGGGCTTCTGCTCTTCGCCATCATCGCCCTCGGCCTCAACATCTGGACCACCAACGACAACGCCATCTACACCTCCGGCCTCGGCTTCTCCAACATCACGGGCCTGCCGAAGCGCTACACGGTCCTCATCAACGGCATCGTCGGCACCCTGGCCGCCCTCTGGCTCAACAACCACTTCGTCAGCTACCTGAGCTTCCTGAACACCATCATCCCGCCCGTGGGCGCCATCATCATCGCCGACTTCTTCGTGCGCCGTCTCGGCGCCTACAAGCCCCTGGAGAAGGCGAATTTCGCGTGCGTGCACTGGCCGGCCATCGTCGCCTGGGTGGTGGGCGCCATCGTCGCGGTGGCCTCCAAAGGCATCGCCGCCATCAACGGCATGGCCTCCGCCGCCATCGTCTACGTCGC
>CACZQQ010000460.1 GCA_902783355.1 uncultured bacterium | reverse complement strand
CTGCGTCTTGTCCCCCAGTTCCGCCCGGAAGACGACGCCGAATGTCACGAAGAAGAGCTTGATGTCCATGATGATGTAGAGAGAATGGGAGGTTTGGACTGGAGAGGCAATCCGGAACGCTTCCTTCGGGGGAATGTTCGGTGCCGGCGAGCTTCTTCTGTGCCCGAGGCGCAAGCCTCGGGGCGCCGTAAGGCGCAGTTCAGCCTTGGCAGAGGCGCTCCTTGAGGAGGGAGAAGCGCCGCATGGGCGTGTTGTTGCGCACGGCGGCGGCGATAGCCTGCCGCGTGCCCACGATGATGAAGAGCTTCTTGGCGCGCGTCATGCCTGTGTAGAGCAGATTGCGCTGGAGCATCATGTAGTGCTGCGAAAGAAGCGGCATGACGATGACGGGGAACTCGGAGCCCTGCGACTTGTGGATGGTGACGGCGTAGGCGAGGCAAAGCTGGCGGCACTCGTCCCGCCCGTATTCGACGATGGCCTGCGCAAAGGCGACCTTGACGCGCGCCTGCGGCGTGCCCGCGCCCTCGATGGCCACGATGCGCCCCATCTCGCCGTTGAAGATCATCTTCGTGTAGTTGTTCTTGACCTGCATGACGCGGTCCCCCAGCCGGAAGAGCGTCTCGCCTGCCTTGACCTCCGGCTTCTCCGCCGCGTTGGCAGGATTCAGCCGCGCCTGCAGGGCGTCGTTCAGGGCATCCACGCCGCAGTCGCCACGTCGCATGGGGGAAAGCACCTGCACATCCTCCATGGCATTGTAGCCAAAGAACTTGGGGATGAACTCGCCGACCAGGCGGCAAATGAAGGCGGCCGCCTCAAGCGGCTCGCTGTATTCGTAGAAGTAGAAGTCGCCGGGGACGCCTTTGGGCGGATTCGCGATGTCGGGCATGCGGCCCGCGTTCACACTGTGCGCATTCTCAATGATGCGGCTGCCATCCTTCTGGCGGTAGATCTGCACAAGCTCCGTGACGGGAATCCTCCCGCTCGCCAGCAGGTCGTGGAGGACGCAGCCCGCGCCCACGGAGGGCAGCTGGTCCTTGTCCCCCACCAGCACGACGGTCGTGCGAGGGGCGACGGCGGCGAAGAGCGCCTGCGCCAGCGAAAGGTCGAGCATGGAAACCTCGTCCACGATGAGCATGTCGCACGGCAGTTTCTTGTCCTCGCTGTAGACGAAGCCGTTCTTCTCCGCATCGAAGCCGAGCATCCGGTGGATGGTGGTGGCCGTCAGGCCGGCCGATTCGCTCAGGCGCTTCGCCGCGCGTCCCGTCGGCGCCGCCAGAAGCACCTTCATGCGGCGGCGACGCGCCAGCGCGATGATGCGGGAGACGACCGTCGTCTTGCCGACGCCGGGGCCGCCCGTGACAATCGTGAGGGGGGATTCCATCGCGCGACGGCACGCCAGTTCCTGTTCGCGGTTCAGCTGGATGCCATTCTCCGCCCCGCCGCCAAGCACGGGCACCTCCTGCGCGGGCGGCGGCGGCATGGACAGCAGAAGCCGCAGCGTCTGCGCCAGCCGTGTCTCCGCACGGTAGAGCCGTGGCAGATAGTAGTAGAGAAGCTGTTCGCCGGAGGGGAAGACATGGGCGTATTCGATGACGGCGCCCTCCTGGAGCGCCAGGGCGAGTCCCTCCACGCAGCGGTCCTCCTCCACCGACAGCAGGCGGCATGCGTCCTGCAGCAGCACGGGCCGCGGCAGGCAGGCATGGCCGTTGGCTTCCGCCTCCTGCAAGGCAAAGAGGACACCCGCCACCAGGCGGACGGGCGCGTCGGCGGCGATCTCCAGTTTCTCGCGGGCAATGTGGTCCGCCGTGAGAAAGCCGATGCCGCTGATGTCGCGCGCCAGACGGTAGGGATTCGCGCGGATGGCGGACGGCGCGCCGACGGCGGTGTATTTGGCGATGATGGCGTTGACGGCGAATTCGGGCAGCTTCAGGCCGCCCAGGAAGACGCGCGCGTCGCGGTCGGCGTTGTCCTCGCTCCAGCGCTGGCGGAAGGCGGCCATGCGCTTGGGGCCGATGCCTGGCACCTCCGCCACGCGCTCAGGCGTCTCGTCCAGCACCTTCAAGGTCTGCGCGCCAAAATGGCGGACGATCAGCTCCGCGAACTTGCGGTTGATGCCGGGGATGCGGCCGCCGCCGATATATCTGACGATGCCTTCCAGGGAGACGGGCTGCTCCGCCTGGCAGGAGGCCACCGTAAACTGGCGTCCGTGCTCCGGATTGTCCGTCCAGCCCCCCTTCGCCGTGACGCGCATGCCCGGCTCCAGAAGCCCCGTCTGGCCCGCAATGACGATTTCGCGGCCGCGGCTGTCACGCAGCTTCGCCACGCCGTAGTTGCCGTCCGGGCGGGAATAGATCATGCGGAGGACGTCGCCCTCCACCTGCGTCTCTGTCGGCAGCGGTCCGGCCGGGCGCATGTTCGGCAGGTGCGGCGTGTAGCCGCCCCCGTGCCTGTCCGCCCATCTGCCACGCCCGCTTCCCGTCATCCGGCGTCCTTCCTCAAGAGGCCTTGCCCTGCCCCTTCATCAGCGCGTTCTGCCGCGTGGTGAAAAGAACCGACTGCCACAGCTGCCCCGAGGGGCTCACCTTGCGGCGTGCGGCGGTCGCCACCGCGATGGGCATGTAGATATAGTAGCTGTTCCAGTTGGCGACCACCATGTCCGTCATCCCCGCCATGGCGGCGTGGACGGCGTGCTGCGCCAGATGGAGGCAGAAGACCGAGTCGCCCGAGTTGGCGGGCTGCGACCGAATCTCGTAGCTAGGGTCGAAGTACTTGACGCTGTGGTCGATGCCGCGTTCGCGGAGGTAGGAGGAAATGCGCCCCTTCAGGAACTGGCCGATGTCCTTGTGGAGGATGTTGCCGGACTTGTCGCGCACCTGTTCGCCCTCCAGCAAGTTCTGGCCGGCGCCTTCGGAGACGACGACAACCGCGTGGTGCTTGGCGGCCAGGCGCTTCTCCAGGGCCGGCAGGAAGCCGCCCTCCCCCTCCAGCTCAAAGGGCACTTCAGGAATCAGGCAGAAGTTCGCCACGGAGTTGGCGAGACAGGCGTAGGCGGCCGTGAAGCCCGAATCGCGCCCCATCAGCTTGACAAGCCCGATGCCGTTGGGGCATCCCTTCGCCTCGTTGTGCGCGCAGGAGAGAATCTGCGACGCGCTCTGGACAGCCGTCTCGAAGCCGAAGGTCTTGTCCATGAAGTTCAAGTCGTTGTCGATGGTCTTGGGGACGCCGATGACGCTGATGGGCAGCCCCCGGCGGCGGCACTCCTCCGCGATGGCGTGGCCGCCCCGCTGCGTGCCGTCCCCGCCGATTGTGAAAAGGAGGTTGATGTTGCGGCGGTCCAGCGTGCGCGCCATCT
>CACZQQ010000459.1 GCA_902783355.1 uncultured bacterium | reverse complement strand
GCGCGCGTCCAGCGCGTCGCTGTAGACCACCTCGGTCGTGAACCTGGTCGTGGGGGGGCGCTTCTTGACGGCGGCGCCGCCGTCCCCCGCCGCGCCCGTGGCGGCCACGCCCGTGATCTTCCAGCTGGGGGCGCTGTCGGCGGGATGGATGCACAGCTCGACGATGCGCCCCTGCGTCAGGAGACCCTCGAACTCGCTTTGGCTGAAGACGACCTCCTTCTGGCGCCCGCGCAGGCGGTAATAGCTGAAGAGAGGGATTGCGACCAGGAAGAGGATGAGGAAGATATGCTGCCACCTGGAGACCGGCGGATGCGGGGCGGCGCCACGGCGTCCAGGCGGATTGGGGGTACGTTGCCGCAATCGGGGCCGGCGGCGGTCGTTCGGGCCGCGGTCGCCGCCCCTGGGGGGTTGCTCGTTGCTCATGGGACGGGAGGAAGGCCGGCGGTCGGCCTACAGGAAACTGCGTGCGAAGGTGAAGACGAAGAAGAGGAGCGCGACGACGACGAGGATGACGATGAGGATGTTCATCATCTTGCCGCGCTTGGTGTTTTCGCGGAGGGCCGCGCTGCGCTTGAGGGCGATGGTGCCCGACGTGCTGGCGCGGACTTCGGTCGGCAGGCCGCCCGTCTTCGTGTTGGCGTCGGTCAGGTTGATGACCGAGATGGTGCGGCTGCTCTCGAGGCGCGCGCCGTCCATGGCGTCGTAGAGGACCTCGACGCTGCCCAGCTTCATGATGTCGCTGTTGTGCAACTGCACGGACTGGCCGGGCTCGACCTTCTGGTCGTTGACCTTGGTGCCGTTGGTGGAGTCGTCGTCGCGGATGACGAAGGAGCCGTCTTCCTGGCGGAGGAGGGTGCAGTGGTGGCCGCTGATGGTCGGGTCGGCGATGCAGATGTCGCATGAATCCGAGCGTCCAATGGTGTAGCTTTCATTGGAGAGCGAGAAGGAGGCCCCGCGCATCTGTTCCGAGAGGATGAAGATTTTGGGTGTGGACATGCGTCTTTCCAGTTGGGGTGGGTTGGTTGACTGCCGGGCGGATATACGAAATCTCTGGTACATTAACCCATGATGACAGATTTTCACGGATTCCGGCCATCTTTTTTCACGAAAGACGGCCGCGCGCCGTTTTTTCGCGCCCCCTCGTTTATATTAACGCGAAAAGCGTCCTTTGGTCCCCCCTTTGGAGAACTCCCCCATGTCAGATACCGTCTTTCGCGTTGGTCTCGTCGGCTGCGGCCGCATCAGCGGCGTCCATGCCCAGGCGCTCATGAACCAGAAGAGGGCACGCCTTGTCGCGCTGTGCGACATCCGCCCCGAGGCCAGCGCCGCCCTCGCCGCCACATGCGGCGGCCTCCCCTGCTACGCCGACTTCGCAGAGATGATTCGCGCGGAGAGGCTTGACGCCGTCCACATTTGCCTGCCCCACTATCTGCACGCGCCCGTCGCCGTCGCCGCCATGGAGCAGGGCTGCCATGTGCTCACGGAGAAGCCGCTGGCCATCTCGCTGGAGCAGGGGCGCCAGATGGTCGAGGCTTCCGAACGCACCGGCCGCCGGCTGGGCGTCATCTTCCAGAACCGCTACAATCCGGGCTCGCGGCTGCTCAAGGAGGCGCTCGACAGCGGCCGCCTCGGCAAGGCGCTGGCCGCCAAATGCACCGTGACGTGGTGCCGCGACGACGCGTACTACACGGAAAGCGACTGGAAGGGCACGTGGGACAAGGAGGGCGGCGGCGTCCTTGTCAACCAGGCCATCCACACCCTCGACCTCATGTGCTGGCTCCTGGGCTACGGCATCCAGCGCATCGACTGCTCCATCTCCAACCGCCTCCACCAGAAGTGCATGGAGACGGAGGACTGCGCCGAGGGCCTCATCGGGTTCCGCAACGGCGTGAACGCCTCCTTCTGGTGCACCATCTGCTACGGGCGGGACGCCGAGACCGAAGTCGAACTCGTCTGCGAAAAGGGCGTCGCCTCCCTCAGGGCGTCGGATGGCTTCATCCGCTACGGCGACGGCACGACGGAGACCAGCGAGACGCCTGCGGCCGACGGCGGCGTGGCCGCGCCCGCCTACTGGGGGACCAGTCACCAGCTGGAGATCACCGACTTCTACGAGCGCCTGGCCGCCGGACAGGAGCCGCCCATCACGGCCCGCGAGATTCTGGCGACCGCCCACCGCATGCTCATGGGCCTCTACGAATCCGGCCGAAACCGCAGGACCGTCCTCTTCGAGGAGGAGAAGAAGTAAGCCGCCATGCCCTCCTTCTTCCATGACATCAGGAGGCTTCTGGGACGGCGGGACACCTTCCGCATGGGGGCGCTGCTGGTCTGCCTGTGGGTGAACTCCCTCTTCGAGCTGGCCTGCCTGGCGGCGCTGCCCGCCTTCATCCAGATCCTCTTCGCGGCGGGCGGCATGTCCGTCCCCAACGCAGGCGGCGCGCTGGCCGTGGGCCTTGCGGCCTTCCTGACGGGGCGCCTGGGGCTTGAGGCGACGCCGCAGAACATGACCGTCGCCACCGGCGCCGCCCTCCTGCTGCTGAACGCGTTGCGCACAGGCTGGATGTATTTCAGCATCTCCCTGCAGGAGCGCTTCCTGGCCAACCGCAAGATCGAATATTCCGGCCGGCTCATCGAAGGGTATCTCGCCGCCGACGCCGAATTCCGCGCCGCCAACCCCGACACGCTGCTTGTCAACCGCTGCGTCCACGAATCCACGCAGCTGGTGGAGGAGGTCCTCTCGCCTGTCCTCACCATGGGCAACAACGCGGGCATCCTGCTCTGCCTGACCATCGCCCTCCTTGTGTTCATGCCCGCCATGACGCTGGTCGCCGTCGGCGCGCTCGCCCTCTTCGGCGGCCTCTTCCACTGGTGGAACAGCCGCCGCCAGAGCCGCCTGGGCGCGCAGGCGCAGCAAAGCCGCGCCGCCGCCGTCCAGCGCGCCACCGAAGCCCTGGGCGTCAGCGACGCGGCCCGCCGCCAAGGGCGCCTCGCCTTCTTCGCGGGGCGCGTCCGCGAGGCGGTCGACGGCATGGCGTCGGCACGCCGCCACCACATGGTCAGCAGCCTGATCGTCTGGCCCTATCTTGAGTTCACCTCCTTCGCCGTCATCCTGGCGGTCATGCTCTTCTTCATCTGGTGGGGGGAGGGCGGCATCGCCGCCGTCGCGCCGCAGGTGGCCATGCTGGGCCTCGCGCTTGTGCGCCTGCGCACCAACGCCGTCAACTTCCTCGCCGCCGCCAATGTCTTCAAATACGGACGCCCCCTCCTGCAGAAGGTCGGCGCGCATCTGGAGCAGGTCGGCACCTGCGGCGTGGACGAGCTGGACGCGACGCCGCCCCTGCCCCTGCGGCAGGGCGAGCTGGCTCTCCACGAGGTCACCTACCGCTATGCAGGCCAGGAGGGCGTCCCCGCCGCCGTCGATGCCGTCTCCGTCACGGTGCATGGCGGCGAGATGCTGGGCATCGCGGGAGCCACCGGCTGCGGCAAGACGACGCTCCTGCGGCTCATGGCGGGCGTCCTGGTCCCCACGCTGGGCAGCGTCACCGTGGACGGCGTCCTGCTGACGGGCGAGAAGCGCGAGGAGTGGCTGCATGCCACGGGCTACGTCCCGCAGGAGCCCTTCGTTCTTGATGATACGCTGGACGCCAATATTGCCTTGGGCGACACGGCGGAAGAAGACAGGGCGCGGCTGGCGTCGGCGCGCACGGTGGCCTGCATCGACGAGGAGACCGCCGCCGGTTTCGCCGGCCGCGAAGGGCAGCTGGGGGAGCGCGGCGGGAGGCTCTCCGGCGGACAGCGCCAGCGCGTCGCCATCGCGCGCGCCCTCTACGGAAATCCCGCCGCCCTCTTTTTGGACGAGGCGACTTCTGCCTTGGACAACACGCTCCAGCAGGTGCTGGAGGACTCCATCCGCCGGATGGCGCGCGAGAAGGGGATGGCCGTCGTCCTGGTGGCGCACCGCCTGGCCACCATCCGCCACTGCGACAGGATTCTCTTCATGGAGGCGGGGCGCGTCGTGGCCAGCGGCACTTATGACGAGCTGCTTCAGGCCTGCCCCGCCTTCCGCGACATGGCCCGCGCCGACGGCTGACCTGCGCGGGCTGCGGACTTTCTGCGCCGCATTTGCAGGTGCCAAAGTGGCGCCCGCTCAGGATGATTGCCGCTTGGCGGTTATTGCGCCTTGCGGTAGAAGACAAGGGCCACTGTGCGCGGGAATGGGAAGGCGTATTCCAGCCCCTGCAGTTCGCTGCCAGTCAGCCGCAAGGTTTGTCCGGCCAGCTGGACTTCATAGATGGCGTCGTCGTCGATGTGGCGCAGTTGGAAGACGGCGTGGTCCGCCGGTCCCAGTCGCTTGAAGGCGATGAGGCAGCCCTCCGTGTGGTCGAGGCTGTCGCATTGCAGCGCATGGATGGCCTGCATGTCCTGCACGGTGTCGGTCAGGTGGTACATGTTCTGGAGGAACAACTTGCGCAGGGCGAGAATCTTCGCGGAGACATCGCGCAGCCACTGCGGGTCCTGCGCCATCTGGTCCGTGAAATAGCTGATCTGGGTTCCCGTGGCGCAGAGGCTGAGCATGGTGTAGTCGTCGCCGATGGCGACAGGCCAGCCGTAGAGGCCGGCGGCGTGCTGCGGAATCCAGCGGGAGAGTTCTGAAACCTGCAGCTGGTGCGATTCAGGCGTCTGCGCGCCGTCGATGCGCCAGAGGGGGATTGCGCGGGAGAGGCTTTCGAAGTCGTTGCGGCGGCCGCCTGAGGCGCAGTTGTCGATGGCGGCGTCGGGGCTCAGGGCGCGGATGCGGTCGAAGAGGTCGTAGAGCCCCATGACGTATTTGGTTTCCGTGAGGCCGACACGCCTGGGGGCGTCGTTGGCGTCCCAGAAAGGCAATGTGTTGATGTTGAAGTCGATGCGGATGGCGGTGACCCCTTCGTTCTCCATCTTGTCGCG
>CACZQQ010000458.1 GCA_902783355.1 uncultured bacterium | reverse complement strand
TGACGATGCGCATGAAGGCGAGGTCGTTGCCCGGGTTGGCGGCGGCCTGCAGGAAGGCGCCTGCGTCCAGAATCTCCTTGGCCTGATAGAAGGAGGTCGTGCCCACGAGGACGTGGGGGATGCGCGCCTTCTTGAAGGCGTCCTCCAGGGCGCGGCTCTGTCGGTTGGAGCGGAAGAGGACGGCGAACTCCTTCCAGGGGCGGCGTTCCGCCAGATGCGCGTCCTGGATGGATTGCGTGATGAATTCGGCCTCCTGCGTCTCGTCGGGGCAGAGGACGGCGGTGATGGGCTGGCCTGCCTCCTGTTCGCTCCACAGGTTCTTGACGTGGCGCTCCTTGTTGTTGGCGATGACGCAGTTGGCGGCCTTCAGGATGGTGTTGGTGGAGCGGTAGTTCTGCTCCAGGCGGATGACCTTGGCCTTGGGGTAGAGGGTGTCGAAATGGAGGATGTTGGTGATGTCGGCGCCGCGCCAGCCGTAGATGGACTGGTCGTCGTCGCCGACGACGGCGATGTTGCCGTCGGGGCCGGCCAGGAGGGTCATGAGGCGCAGCTGGACGCCGTTGGTGTCCTGATATTCGTCGATCATGAGCTGCGTGTAGTGGCTGCGGTAGCGCTCCAGCACGTCGGGATGCTCCTCCCATAGCCTGACGGTGAGGCAAAGGAGGTCGTCGAAGTCCAGCAAGTCCATCTGCCGCATGCGCTTCTGGTATTCGGCGTAGACGGCGGCGACCTCGTCGGCCTTGGGGTAGTCCGCCTGCGCGACGTCCTCCGGCCACTGGCAGTTCGCCTTGGCCAGCGAGATTCGGCTGCGCCACAGGAGGGCGTCGTAGCCCTGGCCGGTCTGCTGGAGGGCGCTCATGATCTCCACGACGAGTCCCTGCTGATAGCTTTCGGAGGCGATGGTGAAGCGTCGGCTGTAGCCGAGCTTGTCGATATGCTGCCGCAGGATGCGCACGCAGAAGGCGTGGAAGGTGGAGATGGTCATGGCGCTGGCGGCCGCCGCGCCGGAGAGGGCGGCGATGCGCTCGCGCATTTCGCGGGCCGCCTTGTTGGTGAAGGTCACCGCCAGAATGGATGACGGGTCGGTTCCGTGCGCCAGCAGGTTCGCGATGCGGCGCACGATGACGGTGGTCTTGCCGGTGCCCGCGCCCGCCAGAAGCAGCAGCTGCCCCGACAGGGTGTCGACCGCCTCCTGCTGTTGTTTGTTCAAGAGGGAGGACATGGCCGTCTACTTGCCCTCGCGATCCACCGTGATGGCCAGAAGGGCCTGGCGGATGCGCTCGTTGGCGGCCGGAAGCTCTTCGTCGGGCGCGATCGTGATGGGGTCGCCGAGGACGATGTCCATGCGCGTGAAGGGCCACGGCAGCTGCATCCTGTCCCAGCTGTGGAAGGCCCAATAGTGCTTGGCGTTGTAGCAGATGGGGACGATCTCATAGCCCTCCTTGGCCATGGCGGCCGCCCCCTGGTGGACGCAGTATCTGGGGCCGCGCGGGCCGTCCACCGCCAGCGACGGCGAGTAGCCCTGCTTGAGGGCGGCGAGGGATTCCATGAGGGCGTTGAAGCCGCCGCGCGAGGAGGAGCCGCGCGCGCAATGGACGCCGAGGCGCTCCAGGACGGCCGCCATGTAGCCGCCGTCGCGGGAGGCGCTCACGATGATGGAGATGCGTTCGGCGAAGGTGCGCGGCATGAGCGCGGTCGCCAGGAGGGCGCGGTTGTGCCATATCACGTAGATCTGCGGCTTGTCCTTCCGCGTGCGCTTCAGAACGCCGTGCGGGTCGGCGTAGCGCTTGCGCAGGATGAAGACGTAGAAGCGCATGAGGCCGACGACGAGCCACGCCAGCCACGCGGGCATGTGCCGCTTGTTCTTGAAGGTGAAGATGCCGAGGCCGTCCGCCATTTACATGACCTTGAACTTGGGGAGGTCCTGGATGTCCACCATGCCGGCGAAGCGGCCGTCGTCGTCCACGGCGATGATGTCATCTATCTTCCTCTTTTCCAATATCTTAAGGATTTCGACCGCCAGCTTGTTCTGGTTGATGGAGATAGGCGAGGGCGTCATGAAGTCGCTGACGGGGCGCGTCAGGACGTTGTCGTCGGGATGGGAGGTGACGGCGCGTCGGAAGTCGCCGTCGGTGAAGATGCCGAGGACCTGGCGGTCCGCGCCGAGGATGGCGGTGGCGCCGGAGCGCGCGTCCGTCATGGCCAGCAGGGCCTCGCGGACGGTGGCGGTTGGCGGGACGGTGGCGGCGTGTTCGTCCTTGCGCATGAAGTCCTTGACGGTCAAAGTGATGGTGCGTCCGATGGCGCCGGCGGGATGGTTCTTGGCGTAGTCGTTGATGCCGAAGTTCTGGCAGTCGAGGAGGACCATGGCGAGGGAGTCGCCGAGGGCGGCGAGCGCGGTCGTGGTGGTCGTCGGCGCCAGATTGAAGGGGCAGGCCTCGCGCTGGACGGGCATGGGGACCGTCAGGTCGGCGTGCTGCGCAAGGCGCGAATCCGCGACGCCTGTGAGCGCCACCAGCGGCACGCCAATCCGCTTGATGGCCGGCAGGACGCGCAGCAGCTCGTCCGTCTCGCCGGAGTAGCTGACGGCGATCACGAGGTCGATGGGGGAGACGACGCCGAGGTCGCCGTGCATCGCCTCGATGGGGTGCATGAAGACGGCGCGCGCGCCCGTGGAGGCCAATGTCGCCGCGATCTTCCGCGAGATGTGGCCGCTCTTGCCCACGCCCGTGAGGACGAGCTTGCCGCCGTTGTGGAGGATTTTCAGGCACTGGCGGACGCATTCCACGAAGGCGTCCCCCAGTTCGTCGCGCACTTTTGTCACGCCCGCGATTTCGATGTCGAAGACTTCGCGCGCCCGCTTGAGGATGTTCTCGCTTGTCGCTTCCATGTCGTTTTCCCAGAGTATGTTGGATGATTCAGTCGAAATCTCTTTCCACGCGCTCGACGGCGGTGGCCCTGCCGCTTTCCGTGTCCACGGTCACCACGATGCCGTGGAGGGAGACGCCCTTGTCGCAGACGGTGAAGCGCGTGGGCATGCCTGTCGTGAAGCGCGTCAGGACGGGGGCGATGTCGCGCCCCAAGATGGAGTTGCGCGCGCCGACCATGCCCGCGTCGCATTGGAAGGCGGTGCCGCCCTGGAAGATGGTGGTGTCGGCGGTCGCCACGTGGGTATGGGTGCCGAAGACCGCCGAGACCTTGCCGTCCAGGAAGCGCCCCATGGCCTGCTTCTCGCTGGTGGCCTCCGCATGGAAGTCCACGAGGATGACGGGCGTCTGCCTGCGCAGCTCCTCCACGGCGGCCTCGGCCGCGTTGAAGGGGCAGCCCGACGGCGGCCCGACGAAGACGCGCCCCAGCAGGTTGAGGACGCCCACGCGCGTGCCGTCG
>CACZQQ010000457.1 GCA_902783355.1 uncultured bacterium | reverse complement strand
TAGTAGTAGGGGGTCGCGGCGGCGAACTCGCCCGCGCAGGTGTCCACCGTGCCGTAGGCGGCGCGCACGCCCATCTCCTCGCGCAGGCGGCGCACCGCCTTCTCGTCCATCTTGAGGGCGTAGGCCAGCTGCCGGTCTGAATAACCTAACTCCTTGGCGTGTAAGATGTTATCGCGTGACTTGTCAATGGTCTCCTCGAATTTGACCAAATCGGCGAGCTTGCGCAGATAGAAGGGATCGATGGCGGTGAGGTCGCGGAGGCGTTCGATGCTCCAGCCGCGCCTGAGGGCGGCGTGCAGCTGGTAGACGCGGTCGGCGTTGGGGCGCGCCAGTTCGGCGGCCAGCGCCTCGTCGTCCATCTCGTCGAAGGGGCGCTGCTTCTCCTCGAGGCCGAAGCCGGCGTGTCCCGTCTCCAGGGAGCGGATGGCCTTCTGGAAGGCCTGGCTGAAGTTGCGCCCGATGGCCATGGCCTCGCCGACGGACTTCATCTGCGTGCCGAGGGTGGAGTTGGCGGCGGGGAACTTCTCGAAGGCGAAGCGCGGCATCTTGACGACGACATAGTCGAGGGCGGGCTCGAAGCAGGCGGGCGTGGTGCGCGTGATGTCGTTCTTCAGCTCGTCGAGGGTGTAGCCGACGGCGAGGAGGGCGGCGATCTTGGCGATGGGGAAGCCCGTCGCCTTGGAGGCGAGGGCGGAGGAGCGCGAGACGCGCGGGTTCATCTCGATGATGAGGCGCTCGCCCGTGGCGGGGTTCACCGCCCACTGGACGTTGGAGCCGCCCGTCTGGATGCCGATGGCCTTGAGCACCTTGAGCGAATCGTCCCGCATGGCCTGGTACTCGCGGTCGGTGAGGGTCATGGCGGGCGCCACCGTGATGGAATCGCCTGTGTGGACGCCCATGGGGTCCATGTTCTCGATGGAGCAGACGATGACGGCGGTGCCGCGGCGGTCGCACATGACCTCCATCTCGTATTCCTTCCAGCCCAGAAGCGACTCTTCGATGAGGACCTCGTGGTTGAGGCTGGCCTCCAGGCCGCGCTCGACGATGGCGCGGAACTCCTCCGGATTGCGGGCGATGCCGCCGCCCGTGCCGCCCAGGGTGAAGCCCGGCCGCACGATGAGGGGCCATTTGCCGATGTGGCGCGCGATGGTCTGCGCCTCCTCCAGCGAATGGGCGGAGTCGGAGTTGGCGCTGCGCAGGCCGATGGAGGCCATGGTGGCCTTGAAGCGGTTGCGGTCCTCCGCGCGGTCGATGGCCTCCGCGTCGGCGCCGATGAGCTCCACGTGGTAGCGCTTGAGGATGCCGCTGCGCCACGCCTCCATGGCGAGGTTGAGGGCGGTCTGGCCGCCCAGCGTGGGCAGCAGCGCGTCCGGCCGCTCGCGGCGGATGATTTCGCGCAGATAGTCGGGGGTCAGGGGCTCCAGATAGGTGCGGTCCGCGAACTCCGTGTCCGTCATGACCGTGGCGGGATTGCTGTTCAGGAGGACGAGCTCGTAGCCTTCGGCCTTGAGGGCCTTGCACGCCTGCACGCCGGAATAGTCGAACTCGCAGCCCTGGCCGATGACCACGGGGCCCGCGCCGAGCAGCATGATTTTCTTGATGTCTGTGCGTCTGGGCATGGCCTATGCCTCGATGAGGTCGCGGAATTGGCGGAAGAGGTAGCGTGCGTCCGTGGGGCCGGGCGCCGCCTCCGGATGGTACTGTACGGAGAAGGCGGGCAGGGCCTTGTGGCGGATGCCCTCCACGGTGCCGTCGTTCAGGTTGGTGTGCGTGACTTCCAGGCAGGCGGGAAGCCCCTCCGGCAGAATCGCGAAATTGTGGTTCTGCGAGGTGATTTCGACGGTGTTGGCGGCGATGTTGCGGACGGGGTGGTTGCAGCCGTGGTGGCCGAAGTGAAGACGGCCTGTCTTCGCGCCGCAGGCAAGCCCCAAGATCTGGTGGCCCAGGCAGATGCCCATGATCGGCACCTTGCCCAGAAGCGCCTTCACGCATTCGACGACGCCTTTGACGCCCGCCGGGTCGCCGGGCCCGTTCGACAGCAGCACGCCGTCCGGCCTGCGCGCCAGAATGTCGGCGGCGCCTGTCCCTGCGGGGACGACCTCCACGCGGAAGCCCGCGGCCGCCAGCTGCCGCAGGATGTTGTATTTGACGCCGCAGTCGATGACGACCACGAGGCGGTCGCCCTCGGACGACCATGTGTACGGCTCCTTCGCGGCCACTTCGGCGGCGCAGTCGATGCCGTCGAGCCCCGCCCACGCGTTCGCCTTCGCGACGGCCTCCTCCACGGGAAGGCGCGTCCCGTCGGCGTGGAGCCATGCGCGCTGGCTGCCCTTTTCGCGCAGATGGAGGACGAGGCGGCGCGTGTCCACGCCCGCCAGCAGCGGCCTGCCCGTGCGCTTCAGCAGGGCGTCGAGGCTCTCCTCGCTCCGCCACGAGGAGGGCGGGTTGAGGGTCTGGACGACGAGGCCGCCGAGGAAGACGCCGCGCGATTCCATGTCCTCCGCATTGCAGCCGTAGTTGCCGATTTCGGCGGACGAAAGCGTCACGATCTGGCCAAAATAGGAGGGGTCTGAGACGATCTCCTGATAGCCGGTCATGCCCGTGTTGAAGACGGCCTCGCCGGGCAGGTCGCAGGGCGCGCCCAGCGAGACGCCGAGGAAGACGGCGCCGTCCGCCAATGCCAGATAGGATTCGGGTTCCATGGGTGTTTCAGTAGGCGCGGCCGCTCCGGTGGCGCGCGAAGTTGACGAGGGCCTGGTTGACGACGCGGTTGCCGCCGGGCGTGGGGTAGTCCCCCGTGAAGTACCAGTCGCCCGTGTGGTTGGGGATGCATTTGCGCAGTTCCGCGCAGGGCAGGAAGACGACGCGCAGCTCCGCCTGGAGGCTGTCGGGCAGCAGGCGGCGGCGGATGGCCTCCGTCAGCTCGTCCTCCGTGAAGGGGGCGTAGAGGGCGGCCGCCTGGTTGTGCATGGCCCCCTGCGGATTGGAGAGTTCCGCCTCGGCGTTGCGCACCGCCTCCTCGAAGAGCCTCTCCATCCCGCGCTCCTTGAGCAGGTCCATGCAGGCCTGGAAGGCGACAAGCTCGCCGAAGGAGGCCATGTCGATGCCGTAGCAGTCGGGATAGCGGATCTGGGGGGCGGCGGAGACGACGACGATGCGCTTCGGGCCGAGGCGGTCCAGGATGGGCAGGATGGCGCGGCGCATCGTGTTGCCGCGCACGATCGAATCGTCGATGACGACGAGGTTGTCCTCATGCGGCGTCACGAGGCCGTAGGTGACGTCGTAGACGTGGGGGAAGAGGTCCTCGCGGTGGGCGGCGTCCGTGATGAAGGTGCGGAACTTGGCGTCCTTGACGGCGACCATGCCGAAGCGCAGGCGGCGCCCGCCGCGGCTTTCGTCGAGGGCGTCGAGCATCCCGTGGAAGCTGACCTGCGCCGTGTTGGGGATGTAGGAGAAGACGGTGTGGTCGTAGTCGTGGCCGACCTCTTCCAGGATGCGCGGGACGACCGCGCGGCCCAGCGCGCGCCGCTCCTGCTGGATCTCCGCGTCGTTGCCGCGCGAGAAGTAGATGCGCTCGAAGACGCAGCGGCGCGGCGGCGTCTCCGGCAGGCAGCGCTGCAGCGACGGCTCGCCCTCCGCGGGAATGGAGAGCAGGTGCCCCGCCGGCAGCTCGACCACCTTGGCGGCGGGAAGATTGAAGGCCGTCTGGATGGCGACGCGCTCCGACGCCACGACCGCCACCTCGTCGTCTACATAATAGTAGGCGGGGCGGATGCCGGCCGCGTCCCTGAAGGCGAAGGCGTCGCCGTTGCCCAGTGCGCCGCCGATGACGAAGCCGCCGTCCCACTGGCGGGCGGCGGCGGAAACCGCCGACTGCAGGTGGCCGTGGTGGACGGCGAGGCTGTGGACGAGGGCCGCCAGCAGGATCTGGCAGTCCTGCCGCCCGCGCGGATGGTAGCCCTGCGCGACGAGGCTCTGGAAGATCTCGGCGGTGTTGGTGAGGTTGAAGTTGCCGGCCAGCAGGAGGGTCTCCTCCCGCTGGAGGCTATCGTAAGTCATTGGGTGACAAGAAGATAGCGTGCGCGTTCCGTAGGTGCCGTATCGGACGTGCCCCAAGTAGAGGTCGCCGCAGAAGGGGGCGCCGGCCGCGGGGTTCGCGGCGATCTGCGCGGAGACGCGCTCCAGCAGGTCGGCCAGCGGCATGGCGGCGCAGCTCTTCTCCAGATGGTAGAAGGGGGCGCCTGGCTCCGCCCTGGGGTCAAGGCAGGCCAGGCCGGCCCCGTCCTGCCCGCGGTTGTGCTGCTTCTCCAGCAGAAGCGACACCTTGGAGAAGCCGTAGGCGGTCGTGCCGTAGCGCTCCTGGTAGAAGGGCGGCGCATGGCGCAGCCGCAGCAGCACCAGCCCGCATTCATGCCTGACGTCGTCCGACACCGCCTGTCCCTCCGCGTGGTTCTAGCAGATGAAGAGCATCTCGCGGTACTTGGGCATGGGCCACAGGTCGTCGTCCACGATGCCCTCCAGGGCGTCCACGGCCTTCCGCAGCGGCGCCATGGCCTTCAGGAGGTCCTTGCGGGCGGCCAGCGCCTTGCGGAGCCCGTCGATGGCGCCGTCGAGGCTGTCCAGCGCGGCCGCCAGCTCCTTGCGGAAGCGGCCGATGGCCTTGCAGGCGTCGTCGCCCTTCAGGGCGAGGTACTGCCGCGTGGCGACGGGGCGCACCATGGTGGTGGCGATCTCCAGGGCGACGCGCGCCTCGATCTCCAGCCGCCGCTCGTAGTCCTCGCGGAAGACCTCGTAGCGCGAGGCGACCTCGACCTTGCTGAGGACGCCGTAGCGTTCGAGGAGCGCCTGGTTGGCGGGGGCGAGGAGGGGCTTGAGGCCGCGCGGGGTGTCGGGCAGGTCGGGCAGGCCGCGGCGGCGCGCCTCGGCGATCCAGGCCTCCGTGTAGCCGTCGCCGTTGAAGATGACGCGCTGGTGGGCGGTGAACTCCTCCTTGATGAGGTCGTGCAGGCCCGCGTTGAAGTCGGCCTTGGAGAACTTCTCCAGCCGGTCGCTGAGGAAGTCCATCGCCTCGGCGACGATGGTGTTGAGGATGGTGTTGGGGTCGGAGCAGGGCTGCGAGGAGCCCGGCGCGCGGAACTCGAACTTGTTGCCCGTGAAGGCGAAGGGCGATGTCCTGTTGCGGTCGGTGGCGTCCCGCTTGATGGGAGGCAGGGCGTCGATGCCGATGCGCAGGGAGTCGGCCTTGCGGTGGCCGCCGGCCGTCCCCTTCACGATTCTGGCGATGGCGTCCTCCAGCTCCTGGCCGAGGAACATGGAGATGATGGCGGGCGGCGCCTCGTTGGCGCCGAGGCGGTGGTCGTTGCCCAGGCCGCACGTGGCCGTGCGCAGCAGGTCGCTGTGCGCGTCGATGGCGTGGACGACCGCCGTGAGCACCGTCAGGAAGATG
>CACZQQ010000456.1 GCA_902783355.1 uncultured bacterium | reverse complement strand
GCGTGCGTCGGCAATCGCCTTCTCCTGGTTCTCGCCGATCCGATTCTGCGCGAAGTCCACGAAGGACTTGAACGCGCTGTTATATCCGTTGACGTCTAATGGCATGGTTTTGTTTCCTTAGAAGGCTTCTGCCTCGTTTACACGCTTGATTTTCAAAAGTAACACTTGATCCGCCGCTTTCCTCCCTCCGCGAACGTTGGGGATGAGGGCATTCAGATGCCGAACGACTGGGCGAGCTTCACGTCGGTGGCGTCGGACGCGGCCCTGCAGGTGTGCGTCCCGTGCCGGGTGTCGCTTCGCGAGGCCTTGGGCGCCTAGACGAACTTGTCGGGGCTCTGCGATGCAATTGTGCGAAATGCGTTGAGTGTGGTTGTCATGGCGCGTTCCTTTGGTCGATGGCCTGCGGGAGGCGGACGGCTGTCTGCGATTGTGTCGTCGGTGCTCAATGTCGGCGCCTTCCATGCCGCTGTCGCGCCTCTGCCGTTTCTGCAGGCACCTCTTGACGGACGTCTCCCTGCGCCCCAGAACCCCGACGCGCAGGTGGCATGCATAATTGTTCTTATGCGTGGGAAGGACAATGCGCAAGGCAGGCGCAAAAATAGGAGCGCCACTTCCTTGGCTTTGGCATCATGGGCAGGAATCTTCTCGTACTATAGCATATTTCCCCAGGCTTTCCCTGCCTGTGCCCCATCGTTTTTTGGGAAAAAAGAAAGCGGCGGGGGGCGCCTGCGACGAAGCGGCGCCGTCCAAGTCGGACAGGGAGATGCGGAGGCGCTGAAGCGCGAGTGCTACGTGGCGCGAATTCTCCGCACGGCCAGTCTATATCTGTCTTATCTTCCTCTTTGTGGGTCTCCGCTTCAGGCATTTCCATGGACGGGGCTTCTGTGTTCCCTTTTGCGGTTATATTATGGTGTTTTCCAAGATGCGGGTGTAGCATAGTGGTAATGCATCGGCCTTCCAAGCCGACGATGCGGGTCCGATTCCCGTCACCCGCTCCACTTTCAAGCCCGCCTGCAGCGGGCTTTTTCTCTTTACAGCAGGTAGTGCCATGATTGCAATCCTTGACTACGGCGCCGGCAACCTGACAAGCGTCCGGCTGGCCTTCCAGCGGCTGGGCGCGGAGGCGCAGGTCGTCCAGAAGGCCTCCGCGATGCCGTCTGGCGTGACGCATGTCGTCTTCCCCGGCGTGGGTTCCGCCAAAAGCGGGATGGACGGCGTGCGCGCGCGCGGCTTCGACACGCTGCTGGCGGAGTCCGTCGCCACGGGCGTGCCCGTGCTGGCCATCTGTCTGGGCGAGCAGCTCGTCTTCGATTCCAGCGACGAGGACGGCGGCGTCGAGGGCCTCGGGCTTGTCGGCGGCCGCGTCGTCAAGTTCGACTTTCCTGCGGCGGCGCACGTCAAGGTGCCGCACATGGGATGGAACGGGGTGGCCTTCCCGCAGGCGCATCCCGTGCTGAACGGCCTCTCCTTCGGCGAGGCCTTCTATTTCGTGCATTCCTATTACGCGCAAGCCGCGCAGGCGGAGGACGTGGTCGGCCAGACCGAATACGCGGGCTGCGTCTTCACGTCGATGGTGGCGCGGGGCAGCCTCTTCGCCTCGCAGTGCCATCCGGAGCGCAGCGGCGAGGCGGGCCTGCGCCTCCTGCGCAACTTCGTCGCCTGGAACGGCCGCTGGGCCCGCTGAACTGGAGGAGGAGAGGCTATGCTGCTCAAACGCCTGATTGTGTGCCTTGACGTGCGGAACGGCCGTGTGACCAAGGGGGTCAAGTTTGCCGGCAACGTGGAACTCGGCGACCCTGTGGAGATGGGCGAGGCCTACAGCCTGGACGGCGTGGACGAGCTGGTCTTCTACGACATCACCGCCTCGGCGGAGAAGCGCCCCATCGACATCGAGATGGTGCGCAAGGTCGCGGAGCGCGTCTTCATCCCCTTCACTGTCGGCGGCGGCATCAGCGGCGTGGCCGATATGCGCATGGCGCTTCTGGCGGGCGCCGACAAGGTCTCCCTCAACTCGCTGGCGGTGCGCAACCCCGAAATCCTCCATGAGGGCGCGTTGGCCTTCGGAAAGCAGTGCGTCATCCTCGGCCTCGATGCCAAGTTCGTGGGCGAGAATCCAGCCCAGCCCAGCGGCTACGAGGTCGTCATCGACGGCGGCCGCCTTCCCACGGGGCTTGACGCCGTGGCGTGGGCGAAGAAGGCGGTCGCCCTGGGCGCCGGCGAGATCTGCCTGAACGCCATCGACACGGACGGCGTGCAGCAGGGCTATGAGCTGACCATCACGCGGCGCATCTCCGACGCGGTGGATGTTCCCGTCATCGCCTCCGGCGGCGCGGGCACCATCGACCACATCGTGGACGCCTTCGAGAAGGGGCACGCCGACGCCGCGCTGGTCGCCTCCTTGGTCCACAGCGGCCGCTTCACCTGCCACGGCATCAAGGCCGAGCTCGCCGCCCGCGGCGTCCCCGTCCGCCTTGCGCGGAAGGCATAGGCCCCTTATTATATAAGGTATATAAGGAAAAAACATGCCGTCCGGCGTGTAGATTCGCATTTGCGTTTTATATTTGTAAACCGTCCGGTAAACAACAGGAGGTTTTCAGATGGTTTACGATGTGGCAATCATAGGCGCGGGCGTCTCGGGGTCTGCGACGGCGTGGCAGTTGTC
>CACZQQ010000455.1 GCA_902783355.1 uncultured bacterium | reverse complement strand
TGGAGCCAGCCGGAGGAGATCAGCCTCTTCAAGGGCGCGGCCTCCCCCAACGGCCGCGTCCTCGCCGACGGCACCATCGTCGTCATCGCCGGCCGCCCCAACGTCTATCTGCTGGTGGACTTCACGGGCACGGGCAAGAACTACCAGAAGATCGAGATCTACCACGGCGCCGGCAGCAGCTACGCCTCCGTCCTGGAGACCGCCCCCAACGAAATCCTCTGCCTCTACGACGAGAGCAACTTCGGCTCCTGGACGAGCGCGACCCCCTTCTCCCGCATCCACGCCTCCCGCTTCACGCTGAAGCCCTTCGACGACGACACCGGCATCCCCAACGACCCGCTGGCCGACAAATACGACCGCGTCTACCGCCCGCGCAAGATAAGCGACCTGACGGACCGCCGTCTGCTGGTGCCCACCTACAAGCCGAGGGACAAGTTCCCCGATGCGCCGGCCACCATGGAAGTCGTCGAGATTCCCGAACGCCCGCACCCCGTCCTGCGCCTCGTCTCCCACGGCGATGCCACCGGCGGCCAGTGGGCCACCCTGCGGGCGCCTGAAAGCCTGACAGGCGCCACGCACGCCAAGGTCGGCTGCGAATTCCGCCTAGGCGACAGCGGCGAGAAGCGCCCCCAGTTCTACATGTCCTGCGTCGTCGGCGCCGAAGGCGACGACAAGGGGTATCTTGCCTACGCGCGCTTCTTCCTCGACAAGATCGACATGCTCAGCGAGGGCGGTAACAAGTCGATCCCCTTCGATCTGGAAACCAGCAAGTTCCACGCCTTCCGCCTGGAGGCCGACGCCAAGACAAAGACCGCCAGCCTCTACGTGGAAGGCTCCGACAAGCCGCTCCTGACCGTCCCCATGACCAAGGCCCAGAGCAGTGCCCACGTCTCCGTCGGCGACGGCTCCTCCGGCATCTACGGCTCCTGCGACCTCTCCTACGTCGCCTGGAGCTACGAATAATCCCCCCTGTTGACTGTGCCCCCAAACCTGCGCGGCCGGCACCGCCGGATTTCCCGCGCCGAACGGCGCGGGTCAAGTTGATTGCGGCCGCCCAACCTGAGCGGGCGCCACTTTGGCGCCCGCAGATGCGGCGCAAAAAAACCGCAGCCCACGCGGGCATGTTGATTGCGGAATCAGCGGCTTGGGGCCAACCGTCTTGAAAAATGGGATTATATTGCTGGGCTAACGGCAGAGCAATGATGCCCTGCCTCAAGCGCCGCCGGCTCTTTTCCGCTGAAACGGCGCCTTTCATGCACAACAGGAACCAACGGAGACGGGCCGTCCGGCCTTCCTCCGCCCATACCCACCGGGAAGTAAAAAATGTCCTTCTGGTCCAGTCTCCTCTCGATTTTCGGCGGCAAGAAGAATGCCGGTCCGCAGCAGGCCAATGGCAACGGTGCCTCCGCGCCTGTGGCCAAGCAGAACAAGAGCGTCTATGACGAAGCCCGCAAGGTGCCGGTGCCGGATTGGGCGCAGGGCCTGAACAACACCGACCTGACGGCGCAGCTGCGCAGCCATGTCAAGTGCCGCTTCGTGCCCAACTTCGGCTGGAAGAAGATCATGACCAGCAAGTTCGGGCCGGACGGCAACCTGATTCCCGAATACGACAACATCGCCGGCGACTGCGGCGCGGTCAAGTCCTTCGGCGGCAAGCTGGCCCAGCGCGACGGCCGCACCATGCCCTACAAGTACGTGGACCTGAACATGGCCTTCCGCTGCTGCTGCGACATCCCGAGCAAGTGCCCCTTCTTCCTGATGGCACAGGGCGAGGCCCAGGCTGTCAACGCGCGGCGCTCCTAATATCCGGCGCGCAAGCGCCCCTCCCACGGGATGCCTGCCTCTTCTGAAACAACCTTGACCTGCCGTGTGCGGGTCATGGCCAGCCGCGGTCTGCATCTGCGGCTGGCCAGCGACATCTGCCGCACCTGCGCCGCCCATGCGGGCGTGCAGGTCGCGGTCGCACGCCCGCGCGGCGGCGCGGCGGTGGATGCCCGAAGCCCCTTGAGCCTCGTCACGCTGGCCGCCATCCATGGCGAGGAACTCCTGCTCTCCTGCACAGGCGCCCTGGCGGAGGCACAGGCCCTCCAGAGCGACCTCAAGGCTCTCTTCGCCAAGGAGGCGTGAAGGGCCGCGGCACCCCCAACCCACCCAACAGACTATTTCCGTCCGTCCCTTCCCCCCGCGCATGCAAAGGACCGCCCTGCTAGCCTTGCTTGAACGGCTCGACCTGCATCCAAGCCGACGCCTGGGGCAGAATTTTCTGGTGGACGACAACTGCCTTCAGGCGCTGGTACGCAGCGCGCATCCCGCGCCCGGAGAGACCATTCTGGAGATCGGCCCGGGGACAGGCGTCCTGACGGAGAAGCTCCTGGAAGCCGGCTGCCAGGTCTTCGCCGTCGAATACGACCGCCGGCTGCACGCCTATCTGGCGGAGCATCTCGCCGCCTGGGGCGACCACCTCTCCCTCCTCAATGCGGACGCCTGCCGCGTGGACTACACGGCATTCCTGCCGCAGGGGCGCCCCTTCCGCGTCATCGCCAACCTGCCCTACTCCTGCGCCTCCGTGCTGCTGGGGCGCCTCTCCGAGCTGCCCTCCCCGCCGGAATCCTTCCACATCCTGCTGCAGCTGGAGATGGCGCAGCGGCTGACAGCGCCTGTCGGGACGGGCGACTACGGCGTCCTGACCGCGCGGCTGGCCTTCCGCTACGCCGCCTCCATCGTCCGCCTCGTCCCCAAGGGCGTCTTCTTCCCGCCGCCCGAGGTGGACTCCGCCTTCCTGCAGCTGGAGAAGCGCGCGGACATGGCGCCGCCGGAAATCATCTCCCTGGCCTCGCGGCTGGCGGGGGCCGCCTTCACGAGCCGCCGCAAGCAGGCGCGCCGCCTCCTGGAGGGCGTCTGCGGCGGATTCGACTTCGGCAAGGCCTTCGCCGCCCTCTCCATCCCCCCCGACGCGCGCGCCGAAGTGATTTCGCCGGCGCAGTATCTGGCCATGGCCCGCCTCGTCTCCGCCCCGTCTCCGCATCAACAGTGAGGAACCCTGATGGATGTCTTCTTCTATGCCTTCGCGAACAGCGACTATGTCGGCAAGGGAATCGTGGTGCTTCTGCTGGTCTTCAG
>CACZQQ010000454.1 GCA_902783355.1 uncultured bacterium | reverse complement strand
TAGGGCTCGTAGGCGAAGGCAGTCGGCGCCGCGAGGGCAATGCACAATGAAATGACGAATGACGAATGACGAATGACGAATGAATGGTTGGCGTTCATGGTGGCGTTCCCTTTCAGTTGTCCAGTTGGCTAGTTGTCCAGTTGTTCAGTTGTCCAGTTGGCTAGTTGGTTAGTTGGCCAGCGGTCCAGTTGGCTAGTGGTCAGTCGAAAGTCCATATCTAATATCTGTTATCTATTATCTGTTATCTATTATCTCCGATCTTCGGCCCCTCCCGCCGCGCGGCGGCGGGAGGGGCCGAAGGCGGTTTCGTCACTTGAGCTTGATGGAGAAGGGGATGGCGGGGAGGTCGTCGCCGTTGTAGAGGTTGGCGTCGGCGGGGTCGGCCTTCCAGGCGTAGCGGATAGCGGCGGGCGCGTCCACGCCCTCGGGGAGGGAGACGACAACGACTTCGCCGTCGATCTTCGCCGTCGCGGGCGCGAACTTGCCCTTGGCGTCCGTCACCTCGAAGCCGCCGACGGCGTCGCCCTTCGCCTTGAGGCCGGCGGCGTGCTCGAAGGAGACGCGGACGGTGCCGTTTGTGACCTCCGCCTTGGCGAACTCCGGCCCGTGCGACTCGATCTGGAGACCATAGGTGTCGGCCAGGGCGCAGCGGGCGAGGCGCTCCCCGACCGCGCGCTTGTAGGGCGGGTGGATGTTGGCGTGGCCGCCGTCGGTGGCGGAGGCGTAGCCCGTCCCCGTCGCCTTCGCGGCGGCGACCTGCTGCCGGCGGACCTCCGGCCACTGTTTGCCGAAATCCCGGAAACTCCAGCCGGCGAGGATCACCTGGTAGAAGGCGAAGTCGTCCTGGTTCCAGCGGGCGCGCCAGTCGCCGATGAGCGCCTCCATCAGCTCGGCGTAGTCCTTGTTGCCGGCGTTCGACTCGCCCTGGTACCAGATGGCGCCGCGCGCGGCGTAGGGAATCACGGTGGAGAGCATGTTGTCCGCGAGGAGGTGCGGGAGGTGGCGGTAGGCGCGCGAGGAGCCTTCGCGCTCGTCGATGTTGAGCGTCAGCATCCCGCTCCATTCGCCCGCGAGGGGGATGGGGTCGCCGCCGGCGGCGGGGCAGGAGAGCTTCATCGCCTCGGCGGGGCCGTAGAGGCCCGCGCCGTCGGAGAAGCTGAGGGCGCGGACCGCGATGACGGCGCGGCCGGCCGCGACCTTGTCGGCGGGGACCTTGTAGATGCGCGGCGTCCCATAGTGCAGATGGTCGAGCCCCTCGCCGGTCGCGCCGACCTTGAACCCGTTGAAGTAGGTCACGTCCTGCTTGTCCACGGCGCCGAGGGAGAGCTCGAGCTCCTTGCCTGCCCACGCGGCGGGGATCTCGACGGCCTTTCGGTACCAGACGATGCCGTTGGCGTGCCAGGTGGCATGCCAGTCGCCGGGGGCCTTGACGCGCTTCCAGGCGGAGTCGTCGAAGTCCGGGGCCTCGCGCCCCTCCGAGGGCTGGCGGAGGTCGAACTTCGGATTTGCGTCCAGCGCCTTGACGGTCGCGGCGTAGGCGGGGTCGGCGAAGCCGTAGTTTGTCGAGTAGGCGGGGTGGTTGTCCTCCGTGAGGATGTTCTGGCGCTGGCCGAACTCGTATTTCTCCAGCGCGGCGCGGCGGCTCTCCATGCGGTGGAGGGCGCCGAACGACATCCAGGCCTCGGCGCGCGAGCCGCTGTAGCTGCACAGGACGATGCCGACGGGCACCTTGAGCTCGCGGGCGACGGCGTATGCGAAGAAGGAGGCCGCCGCGCTCCAGATCTTCTCGTTGCCCTCCCACGTGGTCATCCAGGCCGCGTGGCAGTCGTCGTTGACCCGGAACGTGTTGTTCTGCGCGACCTTGAGCATGCGGACGGGGACGTCCGCCTTGAGCGCGACGTAGTCCTCCTTCGGGACGGGCGTGCCGTAGCCGGTGAGCGGCATCTCCATGTTCGACTGCCCGCCGGCGACCCAGACCTCGCCGACGTAGATATCCTCCGCCTTCGCGGACGCGCCGTCGCCGTACGCCTCCAGCGTGTAGGGGCCGCCGGCCTCCTGTGCGGGGAGATAGACCCGGAAGGAGCCGTCCTCGCCGGCCTGCGTGTGCATCCAGGAGCCGTTGAAGCAGACCGTGACGTAGCTGTGCGGGGTGGCGTGGCCGAAGACGGGGATCGGCATGCCGCGCTGGAAGACGGCGTGATCGGAGAAGAGGGAGTTCAGGCGCAGGGGCGGGAGCGCGACGTCCGGGCGCTTGGCGTGCGTGAAGTAGTTCATTGAGGCGTTCAGCGCCTTCGCGGCGTCCGCAGGCGTCGCGGACGGATCCGCAGCGGCCTTTGCCGTCAGGTTGGCCGCGCCTTGGAAATCGCCCGCGGC
>CACZQQ010000453.1 GCA_902783355.1 uncultured bacterium | reverse complement strand
TCAACATCGCGAAGCTGCAGCTCAACGACGCGGCCTTCGTGGCGATTCCGGAGAACTCGGTGGCGCTGGGGGCGGGCTTCCGCTGCGGCTTCCTGGGCCTCCTCCACATGGACATCGTGCAGGAGCGCCTCCGCCGCGAATACAACATGGACCTCATCCTCACCTACCCTTCCGTCGAGTACCATGTATATATGAAGGACGGGACGATGCGGAAGGTGGACAACCCGCTGCACATGCCGGACGCCAACGAGATCGAGCACACGGAGGAGCCCATGATCAAATGCCAGATCATGGCGCCGTCCAACTACGTGGGCCCCATCATGAACCTCATCATGGACAAGCGCGGCGTCTGCCTCAAGACCGACACGGTGGACGAGGGCCACGTCATGCTGACCGGCCGCATGCCCCTCCATGAAATCGTGCTGGACTTCTACGACAAGCTCAAGACCATCACGCGCGGCTACGGCTCCATGGACTACGAGCCGGACGGATACGAGCCGGGCCCCATGGTCAAGCTGGAGATCCTGGTCAACGGCGAGGCGGTGGACGCCTTCGCCTCCATCTGCCACAAGGACCGCGCGGTCATGCGCGCGCGCCAGATCTGCGAACGCCTGCGCGAGGCGATTCCGCCGCAGATGTTCAAGGTGGCCATCCAGGGCGCCATCGGCGGCAAGATCATCGCCCGCGAGGACGTGCGGCAGTACCGCAAGAACGTGCTGGCCAAGTGCTACGGCGGCGACATCACGCGCAAGCGCAAGCTGCTGGAGAAGCAGAAGGAAGGCAAGAAGCGCATGAAGATGTACGGCTCCGTGAACATACCGCAGGAGGCCTTCATCGCCGTCCTGCGAAACGACGAGGAGAACCGCTGATGCCGCTCTTCGCCTGTCTCATCCTGGACGCGCTTCTCATCGCCTTCTTCTTCGGCGGCAACATCCTGGATCTGATCCAGCCGCGCGGCGCCCGCCTGCGCCGCCATCTGCGCGAAGCCTGCCGCCGGCTGAAGAGCGCCCGCAGCCGCAACATCGACCTCCTCTCGCAGGAGCAGCTGGCACGGGCCGACAAGGCCGAGGCCGACCTGCGCGAGCTGGCGCTCCAAAGCGTCGGCGCCAAGGACGAGGCGCTGGCCAGGCTGGAGGAGCGCGCCGCCGCCGTCGTCAGCCAGGGCGAGGCGGCGACCACGCCACGACAGGACGGCCGCCTCCTCAAGGGCGGCTTCGCCAACATGGTGGAGACCCTCGCGGTCTCCCTCGCCGTGGCCTTCGGCATCCGCGCCCTCTTCGTCCAGCCCTTCAAGATTCCGACCGGCTCCATGCAGCCGACCCTCTACGGCATCCACTTCACGCCGGACGTGCCTGCGGACGGCAGCCGTCCCGGCCGCCTGAGGCGCCTCTTCGACTACGTGAACTACTCGCGGCGCTATGTGCATCTGGAGGTCTCCGACAACGGCGACCCCGTGCTGGTGGACTGGCTGCAGGCGCATCCGCTCCCCTCGCCCCCCCTCTTCCCCAGAAGCGCGATTCCCGTCCGCAGCATTGGCGGCACGCCGCAGGAGGCACTGGTGATGCCAGCCTCGGTCTACGATGTGCAGCGCCTCTTTGCACAGATGCTCAACGAGGCGGAAAACACTGGCGCCCATCGGCTTGTGTCCGGCGGCAAGGCCCTCTACCAGCCAGGCGAGACCATCGTCTCCGGCGCCATGGAGAGCGGCGACCATCTCTTCGTGAACCGGCTCTCCCTCTGCTTCCGTGCCCCGAAGCGCGGCGACATGATGGTCTTCAGCACGAATGGGCTCGCCTACCGCGGAAATCCCCTCAGCGGCGACTTCTACATCAAGCGCCTCGTCGGCCTGCCGGGGGACACGCTGAAGATCGTGGACGGGCGCCTCTGGTTCCGGCCAAAGGGCGAAGCGGAATTCCGCCTGGCGGACGAAGAGGTCCATCCCGGCTTCGGCAAGATCAACTCCTGCGAGAACGGCTACGCCGGCTACTCCACCCTTGCCGCAGCCGCCTGCCTGCGCGCCTCGGGGGAGGAGTTCACCGTCCCCGACGAGTGCTATTTCATGCTGGGCGACAACACCAACAACAGCCTGGACAGCCGCTTCTGGGGCCCCGTCCCGCGGCGCAATCTCATCGGGCGCCCCTGCTTCGTCTGGTGGCCCTTCTCCAAGCGCTTCGGGCTGACCTGAACGGCGGATTACGGATTTTCCGCGCTGCATCTGCGGGCGCCAAAGTGGCGCCCGCTCAGGTTGGGAATCCCCTGCCGCCAACTTGCTTTTGCGGGGTTGGGTGCCGCCGGCGAAAGCCGGCGGGCGCCGCGCCAGCGGCGCATCCCACTTTGGCGCGGGAAATTCGGCGGTGCCGGCCGCGCAGGAGCGCGGCCCTCCCGCGCCCGCCCAGGTTGGGGGCCGCAAGCAACTTGACCCGCGCCGTGTCGGCGCAGGAACCTTCTCTTCCTTCCATCCATTCGCTTTTCCAGCCATGGCCAACGACAACAAAAACTACATCTACAAGGACGATGCCGGCGTGGAGCACGGCCCCTACGACGAGGCGACCTTCCAGAGCCTGGGCACCAACGGCACCATCCTTCCCCACTACCAGGTGAGGAGCACCCTCATCCCCGTGTGGGAGAAGGCCTCCGACAGCCGCGTCCTCAAGAAGATTCTGGCGGGAGTCCTGCAGCAACAGGCGGAGGCGCACGTGGCCGGCGACAAGTGGATCCAGCTGAAGGCGCGCATCAGCCGCCGCGGCGACTACGACCCGATGGCCGAACAGCTGGCGCGGGAGGGCATCGTCTACGACAAGGCCTCCTTCCTCTTCCGCTTCCTGGCGGGCCTCTTCGACCTCGTCATCATCGCCGTCCTCTCCGTCGCCCTCCTCTTCCTCTGCTGGCTGGCCATGAAGGCGGGCCTCTTCTCCGCCGCGGGGGCGCTGCGCGCCTACGCCTACACGACCGCCCTCGCCGCCGGCCTCTACTACGCCTTCCTCCTCAACCGCAGCGGCCAGACGCTCGGCCAGAGATTCTGGGGGCTCGTGGTGACGACAGGCCGCGAGCACCAGCCCGTCTACATGTGCCGCGCCCTCTTCTTCGCCCTCCTTCTCGGCCTGTTCAACGTCTTCTCGCCGCTCTGCTGGCTCCTCACAGGCTGCCGCGCCACCTTCCAGGAGCTGCTGACCGGCACGCGCGTCTCCCGTATCACCATTGCGCGACGCCCTGGCATGGGCTGACGGAGGGCCTCCTGTGATGCAGGCCGCCCTGCCCCAACCCGATGCCGCGCGGCGCTTCCCCCGCCGTCTCGCCCGCCATCTGCTGGCTGAATTCCTCGTGCCGCTTCTGGGCTCGGTGGGCGCGTTCGCCCTGCTCAGCCTCCTGCTGGCGGTCTTCGACAGGCTCCCCGACTTCACCGACACGGGAATCCCGCTGGGGCGGCTTCTTCTCTATTTCGCCGCCTGCATGCCTGAGACGCTGGTGGTCGTCTTCCCCGTCTCCGCCCTCCTGGCCGTCTGCTGGATGACCATGGTGCTGGGCAAGAACAGCGAGCTGACCGCCATCCGCTCCGCCGGAATCCCCCTGGTGAAGGCGGCCGCCTACATCTGGATCGTCGCCGGCCTCCTGTGCCTCTTCGCGTGCCTCCTCTCCGAAGTGCTGCACCCCATGGCCACCGAGGTCATCGAGCAGACGCACGACACCTACATAAACCCCACGAAGGCCAAGTCCAAGGCGCGCCTCCATCTGGCCTACGCCTGCACGCGCACGCGCCGCGACTGGTTCTTCACGCGCTTCAGCACGACGGCCCCCTCCGAGGGCGTCGTGGTGCGATGCTACGACAAGGCAGGGCGCACCCTGGAGGTGCTCACCGCCGAGAGCGCCGATTTCCTGCCGGAGGCCCGCCAGTGGCATTTCGTCCAGGGGGATTCC
>CACZQQ010000452.1 GCA_902783355.1 uncultured bacterium | reverse complement strand
TGGCCGTTCCACGGCAGGCGCGGCTTGACCTGCACGTCGGTCACGCGCACCTCCGCGCGGAGGACAAGGGACGTCAGAGACATCAGAAGGCAGCAAAGCAAGGCGGCTATCTTTTTCATCGGGGAGACTCCCAAAAGAACGAAAAAACAACACATTCCCACTGGGCAAGCGAATAACTTACCCTTTTCCGAAAATATTTCAAGCGGCGACATGCATTTTTTTTCAGCGCGAATTTGTTTCCGCCGCCGTGCGCTGGCGCGTCACTCCCCCCGGCGGCACTGCGGGATGGAGTTCAGGAAGACGCGGCCGTAGCTCCTGGTCGCGAGGCGGTTGTCCAGCAGGACGACGATGCCGTGGTCGTCGCGGCGGCGGATGAGGCGTCCGAAGCCCTGGCGGAACTTGAGGACGGCCTCCGGCAATGAGAAGCTCCTGAACGGAGAGCCTCCCGCAGCCTTGCAGGCCTCGTCGCGGGCCTGGACCAGCGGATGGTTCACCTGCGGGAAGGGCAGCTTCGTGATGATGACGCTGGAGAGGTCGTCGCCCGGCACGTCGACGCCCATCCAGAAGCTGTCGGTGCCGAAGATGACCGCCTTGGGGGTCGCGCGGAAGCGCCTGAGCATGTGGGGGGGCGGATCGCCCTCCCCCTGCATGAGCAGCGTGTAGCCGCCCTCCTCCAGAAACTCCTGCAGCTCCTCCGCCGTGGCGCGCATCTGGCGGTAGCTTGTGAAGAGGACGAAGGCGCGGCCCTGCGTCATCGGCAGGAAGCGGCGCAGCTGTTCGGCCAGCGCGGCACCGTAGCCGGGCGTGTCCGGCGGCGGCATGGGCGGCATGTAGAGGGTGACCTGCTCGCGGAAGTCGAAGGGCGTCGAGAGGACGAGCGCCTCCGCCTCGGGGCAGCCCAGATTCCGCTTGAAGTAGTCCAGCGTGCCGTTCACGGCGAGGGTGGCGCTTGTGGCGACGACGGGGACGGGCGGCGGCGCGGCCCCCTCCACGGGGTTGCCGTATTCGTCGAAGACGGCCGGCGGCGTGAAGAGCAGTTCGCGGAGGAGGGGCGCGATGTCGATGGGGACCGCGTTGAAGAGGAGGTCGACCTCGCGGCGGGCGGCCCTGCCGCCGTTGGTCTCCAGCCACCGCACCTCCTCCGGCGGCGGAGCGGCCTGGCCGTCACCCCCCTCCGTCTCCTTCTGCCTGCCGGCAAGTTGGAAGAGGGAGAGGGCGTTGTCGAATTCGCCCAGCTCCTGCGCGGCGACGGCGCAGGCCTGCGCCTCGGCGGGGGATTCGCCGCGGAAGTCGTCCGCCGCGTCCGCGACAGCCGCCTTGAGGGCCGCGACGGCCGTCCGCAGGGGCTCCGCCTCGGTCAGCGGCGACGTGCAGCGCATGGTCTGCCGTTCGCCGCCCATGCGCCCCGCCAGATTCGGCAGCAGCTGCGCCATGACGGCGCGCAGGGCGTTGGCGCGGTCGACGACTTCGCGGGCGGACGGCGCGGCGCAGCACCTGCCGCCGGGCATGAAGTCATGCGTGAGGCGGTTCAGGTTGAGGCGCAGGTCGAGCGTGTCGGCGTGGACGCCCAGCTGGCGGGCCGCGATCTGCGGGACGGTATGGGCCTCGTCGAAGACGAGGGCGCTGTAGGCGGGCAGGAGGTCGCCGCCGCCCTGCCCCTCCTCGCCGGCCGCCAGCGCGCAGAAGAGGTAGGCGTGGTTGGCGACGACGAGCTGCGCCTCGTTGAGGCGCTGGCGCGCCATCCGCAGGAAGCAGTTGCCGAAGAAGGGGCAGACGCGGCCGACGCAGTTGTGGCGCGAGGCGCAGACCTCGTTCCAGAAGCCGCCGTCCACCCCGCCGGCGATCTCCATGCGGTCGCCGGTCTGCGTCTGGCGGCTCCACGCCATGAGGCGCGCCAGCCTGTCGCCCTCCAGCAGGAGCGCGGGCCCGCCGCCATGTCCTATAAGCGATAACTGTCTGCGGCACAGATAGTTACTACGCCCCTTGGCGACTTGGCAGTTGATGGGCGTGTCGAGCAGGCGCGCCAGAAGCGGCACGTCCCGCCCCGTGATCTGCTCCTGCAGATTCATTGTATTGGTACTGATGACGACGGGGCGGCGGCTGGCGACGGCGTGGTAGAAGGCGGGCACCAGGTAGGCGAAGGTCTTGCCGACGCCCGTGGGCGCCTCCACGCAGAGGCGGCCGCCGTTGTCCAGGCAGCGCGCCACCGCCTGCGCCATCGCGAACTGCTGCGGGCGGACCTCGTAGCGCGGCCCGCCCATGGCCTCCGCATGGAGCAGCGGCGAATTCTCGCCGAAGAAGCGTTCGGTTTCAGCCTGGGACACGGGGCTCACTCGATATTCATGACCTGCTCGCGGATCTTCGAGATTTCGATTTTCATGGTCAGGGCGTTCTCCGCGATGCAGAGGTCGGCGGTCTTGGAGGAGAGCGTCGTGATCTCGCGGTTCATCTCCTGCCCGAGGAAGTCGAGTTCGCGGCCTGGCTCGCCGTCGCTCTCCAGCAGCGCAAAGTACTTGACCAGATGGCTCTTGAGGCGGATGACCTCCTCCGTGATGTCCGCCTTTTCGGCGTAGAAGACCAGTTCGCGGGCGAGGCGCTCCTCCTCCACGGGCAGCTCCTTCGACAGCTCCTGCAGGCGGGCGCGCAGGCGCTCCTGCAGCTGGACGAGCGCCTCGGGGCCGCGCGCCTCGATTTCGCCGATGAGGCGCCGCAGCAGTTCGCCGCGCTGCCGAAGATCGTCCTTCAGGCGGGCGCCCTCCTGGTCGCGGTCGCGCATGAGGGCGTCGACGGCCTGTTCAAGCGCCGCCTCCGCCAGCGTCTTCATCGCGTCGCCGAGGCCATTCTGGCCGCCGCCATTGACCACGCCGGGCACCGCCATCACGTCAGCCAGCACGGGGGGCGGCAGGTCGGCCTCCTTCGCCAGCGCGCGCAGGGCGGTCGTCGCGGCCAGGGCCAGCGGCGCATTGAGGCGGAGGCCGTTCCGCGCGGCGGCGTCCTCGTCCTGCTGCAGCGTGACGGCGACATAGAGGCTGCCGCGCGAGATGCGCTTCTGGATGGCCTGGCGGAAGAGGGGTTCCAGGAGCCCCAGCTCCTTCGGGATGGAAAAGCGGATGTCGACCTGCTTGCGGCTGTTGACGGCGGAGACCTCCACCGTCAGCGCGCAGCCTTCGCCCGCGGCCGTGCCGCGCCCGTAGCCTGTCATGCTCCTCATGGAATCGACCTCCTGCGTTAGACGGAGAAGCGCACGAAGCAGCAGTCGCCGTCCTGCACGACGTAGTCCTTTCCCTCGATGCGCAGCTTTCCGGCCTCCTTGGCACCGTTCCAGCCGCCGTAGGCCATGAGGTCATCGTAGGAGACGACCTCCATGCGGATGAAGCCGCGCTGCATGTCGGTGTGGATCTTGCCGGCGGCCTCGGGGGCGGTGGCGCCCTTGGTCACCGTCCACGCGCGCGTCTCGTCGGGCCCCGTGGTGAAGAAGGTGAGGTAGTTGAGCATGCGGTAGCCGGTGCGGATGACCTGTTCGAGGCCGCTGCACTTGGCGCCGATCTCGTCCATGAAGACCTTGGCCTCCTCCGGATCAAGCTCCTGCAGTTCGACCTCGTATTTGGCGCAGACGGGAATGACCTCCATGCCGTGGGCGGCGGCGGCGGCGATGAGCGCCTTGGAGACGTCGTCCTGCCCGAAGGAGCGGTAGGTGTCCTCGTCGGTATTGGCGACGACGAAGGCGGGGATGAGGGTGAGCAGCTGCATGGACTTGGCGATGCGGCGCTCCTTCTCGTCGTCGTGGTCGTAGGTGGGGATCTCGCCCTGCGAGAGGCTGGCCAGGAAGCGCTCCGTCAGCTCCGCCTCCAGCTTGGCGTCCGGATCGGTCGGCGCGCCGCCGCGGGAGGACTTCTTCGCGCGGTCGTGCTTCTGCTGCACGAACTCCAGGTCGGCCAGCAGGAGTTCCGTCATGATGAGGTCGAGGTCGCGCACGGGGTCGACGCTCTCCTTCACATGCGTCACGTCGGGGTCCTTGAAGAGGCGGACGACATGGCAGACGGCGTCCACGCCGCGAATGTTGCCGAGGAACTGGTTGCCGAGGCCCTCGCCCTTGCTGGCGCCCTCGACGAGGCCCGCGATGTCGATGAACTTCATCGTCGCGGGAATCCGCTTGGCGGACTTCTCCAGCTCGGCCAGCTTGTCGATGCGCACGTCGGGCACGGGCACGATGCCCGTGTTGGGCTCGATGGTGCAGAAGGGGAAGTTCTCCGCCGCCGCCTTGCCGTTGGCCAGCGCGTTGAAGAGGGTGGACTTGCCCACGTTGGGAAGCCCCACAAAACCGCATGAGAGTGCCATGGTCTATCTAACCTTCTGAGGTTCAACTACTTCTTTTTATCGTCCCCGCCAAAGGGGTTCAGCTTCTTGAGGCCGTCGACGGCGGCGGCGCCTGCGTCCTTGACGGCCGTGCCGGCGTCCTTGGCGGCGTCGACAAGGGCGGCGCCCGCCTCCTTGGCGGCGGCCCCGGCGGCCTTCGCGCCGTCCACGATGGCGTCGCCGCCGGCCTTTGCGCCGTCCACGATGGCGTCGCCGCCGGCCTTTGCGCCGTCCAGGATGGCCTTGCCGCCGGCCTTGGCGGCGTCGACGACGGAGGTGCAGATCTTGATGAGGATTTCGC
>CACZQQ010000451.1 GCA_902783355.1 uncultured bacterium | reverse complement strand
CGCGCTCCATTCGCCCCACGGAAGGCTCTTGCGGTCGGGCCCCATCAGCAGCTGCGGATTGCTGCGCTTCCATTTGCTGAAGAAGGGGAGCGGCTTCTCCGGCGTGTCGACCACGTCGTGGACGTCGTTGATGCGGATGCCCGCGAAGAATTCGATGTCGTGGGCGCGTGCGTATTTGAGCTGCTCCTCCATCACGCCTGTCCCCTGCCGGATGAGTTCGGGGACGATGTTGACCACCGTCGCCTGAGGGTTCCAGTCGTTCCAGTCGTAGTCGGCAAGCGCGCCGGCGTCGTTCTTGAAGACGAGCTGGTCGAAGCAGCCGTAGGTGGCGTTGCAGACGATGGTGTCAATGGGGTATTTGTGCAAGAAGCTGGTGCGCAGGGCGAGATACTTTTCGGGCGTGGCGGGCAGCTGCGCCTTGGGGAAGCACAGCGCGTCGTCACTGTCGTTGTCGTAGATGGCCAGGCGCGGACGCTCCTTCGCCAGCCGCTTGAGTTCCGCCCATTCGGCGTCGGTGAGTTCCGCGGCGGACAGCGAGAGCGTGGCCGCCAGCGCGGCCAGCCAGATTCCAATGCGTTTCGTCATGGTTTGTTGCTTTTCAGAACGGTTGGTGGATGCGAAGAGGCGGCGCGCCGCGGGTGCCGTCACGGGGCGGCATTGAACGTGACGTCCACCATGAGGTCCTGGAGGACGACGCGCTCGGCCGCATGGCGGAGCCGGACGTGGCGCCAGCGGGAGACGCCGTGCCCCTCGTCGGCCAACGAACCGAAGATGAGGCTGCTGTCGTTCATGCCGGGCAGGACGTAGGACATGCCGGAGAGCTTGGCCTGGGGGGAGTTGGCGGGCATGACGGCCTCGGCCTCCAGCAGCGGCTGGCCGTCGGCCTCCAGGCTGACCTTGCCGTCGGCCATGCGGAGACGGTAGCGGTGGAAGTTTTCCGTGTCGAAGGGAACCGACTTCCGCGCGAAATGGAGGGCGACGCGGCCCGGCTGGAGGGTGACGATCTCCACCTTGCCGCCGGCGGCCGCGCGCACCATCGCGCCCAGCGGGTCGTTGGCCGCCTCCGTCATGGCCTCGAAGGTGAGGTCGATGCGCTGCGCGAGCGCCGCGTCCAGCGGATAGACGAGATTGGGGGAGCCGGCGCCGGTGTCGCGGATGCGGTAGGCGCCGTCCACGATGCTCTCGTTGTCGGCGTTGTCGGCGGGCGTGGGGAAGATGCGCCGCCAGGGCGGCTGGATGTCGCCCAGCAACAGCGTGTCGCCCGCCATGATTTCCGTCTCGGAGGTGTCTCCGGACTTGGCCTTGGAGGCGAAGAGGATTTCGTTGACGCCTGGTTTGAGGGCCCCGGGCGGCACGGCGTAGCGGTGCTCCTCGCCCTGGCTGCCCGTGTATTTCCATTCCACGCCGTTGGAGGAGATGCCGACCAGGCCGGGGGCGCCCTGGGCGACGAGCGTGGCCGCGAGGCGGACGGGGACGCCCTCCTTGCGGAGGGCCGCCGGGTCGTCGCCGAATTCCAGCTTGAAGGCAAGCGTGCGTCCGGGCATGAGGGTGGAGTAGCGGCCGTAGTAGAGTTCGGGCAGCAGGTTGAGGTCGTTGCCGATGGCCAGGTTGTTGTTGGGCGTCCAGAGGCAGATGGGCGAGACGTAGTAGCGCTTGTCCTTCAGGCGGAGGTCATTGGCGCTGGGCGGCATGCCGTCCTTGACGATGAACTCGTCGAACATGTTGTAGTAGAAGAGGCCGTCGGCGCCGGCCTGGTAGGCGGCCGCCTCGCGCCCCCAGTAGGAGGGCCAGCTGAGGCGCTGCCGGATGTAGGGATGCCGCTGGAAGGAGGGCATGTCGATGGAGGGGTAGCACTTGACGCCGTGCTTGTGGCAGAGGGCGATGCTGTTGCCCCACGGCTCGAAGTGGTTGTTGCCGGCGGGGAAGACGATGTCGAAGACGCCCTCCGCCATGAGGCCCTCCCAGTCGAAGCCGATGGCGCGGCAGTAGCGCAGCGAATCGGGGCAGCGGATGGCCAGCAGGATGGGGCGCCCGTGGCGGCGGCCCGCCGCCTCCGTCGCCTGCCGTATCCGGCGGAACATCTCGCTGAGGGCGGCGGTCTCCTCGGCGGAGGCGGTCCCGCCCCACGCCACCGACTTGAAGATGCCCAGCCAGCGGTAGAGGTCGATGAAGATGCCGTCCACCTCGTACTTGTCCGCCACCTCGGTGACGAGGGCGACGAACTTGTCGCGTATCTCCTTGTGGGTGAAGTCGTAGGAGCTCCACGTGGCGTAGGGCGGCTGATGCTCGTAGGTGCCCATGAGGAACTCGGGGTGCTCGCGCTTGAAGCGCGGGAAGTAGGGGCACGGCTTCTCGGGGCGGTCGCAGGCGTCGTGCGTGTCGTTGAAGCGGAACTCCGCGAAGAACTCGATGTTGTGTGCCCTTGCGTAGTCCAGCTCCATCTGCAGGATGTCGAGCCCGCGCTCCACCAGCCAGGTGACCGCGTTCACGTTGTTCCCCTTGCCGTCCGTGCCGAGTTCGT
>CACZQQ010000450.1 GCA_902783355.1 uncultured bacterium | reverse complement strand
TGACAAGACGCCGCTCCGCGTCGGTGACGGCATGCAGGGAAAGAGCCAGGTTCCAGCAGCGCCCCGTACGGGCCAGACGGCGAATCTCGGGCGCAATGCCGCTGGTGGAGATGGTCACGTGGCGGGCGCCCAGGTTGAGGGTCTCCTCGCGGGCGGCCTCGTCCAGCGCCGCCGCCAGATTGTCCAGATTCATGAGCGGCTCCCCCATGCCCATGACCACCACATTGTCCACACGCCGTCCCAAATGCCGACACGCCAAGACAATCTGGTCGAGAATCTCGGCCTTGGTCAGATTGCGGACGAGGCCATGGCGTCCGCTGGCGCAGAAGACGCAGCGGACGGCGCAGCCGACCTGGGTGGAGATGCAGACCGTCGTCCGTTCGGGCACGCGGATGAGAACCATCTCGATGGTCTGCCCGTCTGCCAGACCGCAGAGCCACTTGACTGTGCCGTCATCACTATCTTCCTGCACCTGAAGAATTTGCAAAGAAAATGAGCGCCAGGTGGCCGCCAGCCTGTCGCGGAGGGCGGCCGGCAGGTTCGACATCTCGTCGAAGCGCATGGCGAAATGCTCGCCATAGAGCCATGCGCGGAGCTGCTTCAGGCGGAAGGGGCGCTCGCCCCACGCCTGCAACTGCGCCTGCAGGGTCTCGTCGTCAAGCTCCTTGATGGCAAGCAGCAGTTCAGCCATAGCGCTCCAGCAGTTCGGTGAAGGCGTGTTCCGCGTAGGTCTTCGGGTTCATGATGACCGTCCCCGCAAGGCATTCGCGGACAAGCGCATGGATGTCGAGCTTGGCCTCCTCGGCCTCGATTTCGGCCAGGCCTGTGCGCGTGGCGGGCGACCTGGGCGCGAAGACCGTGCAGGAGTCCGGCACGTCCTCGATGGAAAGCGACGCCGTCCCGATCTTGGCGGCCACCGCCATGATGTCCAATTTGTCAAAGGTCAGCAGCGGGCGCAGGAGCAGGCGCGGCGAAACCGAGCCGATGACGCCCATGTTCTCAAGCGTCTGGCTGGCGACCTGCCCCAGATTCTCGCCCGTGGCGATCGCCAGGTCCCCGAAATGCTCCGCGACCACGTTGGCGACGCGCATCATGGCGCGTCGGTAGAGGACGGTGCGCAGGCGCTCGTCGCAGAGGTCGCGCACCGCCTTCTGATAGGGCAGCAGGTTGACCGCGACAAGGCGGCCACGCTTCTGGTATTCGTTCAGCTTGCAGGCCAGGCGGCAGACCTTGGTGATGGTGGCCGACGGCGTGTAGGGTGCACTGTGGAAGGTGACGAAATCCACCTCGCAGCCGCGCCGCATCAGCTCGTAGCAGGCGACTGGCGAATCGAAGCCGCCGGAAAGGAGCGCCAGCACCTTGCCCGCGCTGCCCGTCGGCAGACCGCCCGGCCCGGCTATGCGCTCGAAGGAGACAAAGGCGCGGTGGCGGCGCACATCCACTTCGACGCGCAAATTGGCATTGTCCAAGTCAAGGCGCAGATCCGGATGGGCGGGCAGGAGGCGCGCGGCATAGGCGCGCTCCATCTCCTCCGAACGCAGCGGGAAGCCCTTGTCGGCGCGGTTCACGCGCATGGCGTAGGTTCGCTCCTCCGGCGGAAAGGCGGCGCAGAAGGCGGCGCACATCGGCTCGAAAGCCTCGTCCAAATAGGCCTGGATGGCCTCCGGCGAAGATTCGCAAAGCCATCCAGGGGAAACAGATGCGATGCCTGGCAATTCAGGGATCTCGCGGCGAAGCGCCTGCAGCTGCGCGGCGCTCAGCTCCGCCTCGCGCTCCTGCGGCTGCATGAAGAGACGCCCGCGCTCGACGATGAAATGCGGATTGCCGAAGGCGTAGGAGAGGCGGCGCTGCAGCGCCTCGCAGAGCCGCTGCACGAACTGGTCGCGGTTGCGCCCCTTCGTGCCGATCTCGCTGTAGCGGCACGAAACCGCGTTGTAACACACAAGCGGCTGCCAATGAAGATGGGCGGGAGAGTTTTTCATGCAAAAATCCGCGATTCCACAACCAAAACCAACCTGAGCGGGCGCCACTTTGAACCAACCAACCTGAGCGGGTGCCACTTTGGCGCCCGCAAACGCAGCGCAAAAAATCCGCAGCCCGCGCCGCCGGATTGGGAAATCTCACTTGTATCTCAGCTGGATCTCCGGCCAAAGGAGCTGAAGAGGAGGCTGGTCCTTGGGATTCGTCGTGAAGTAGGAGACGCGGACGATGTTCTCCCCCAGCCAGAGCGTCTCCGGCGGGAAAGGCAACGTCCGCATCCCGCGCTTCCACCAGTCGGGAACGGTCAAGTCCGTGTCGCCTCTGGGCAGGCCGAAGCCGGAGGCGACCGCCTCCTCGCCGTCGGAGCCGCCCTCCAGCGTGGCCACCTGCGTCCCGTTCAGATAGACGACGAGCCTCTCGCCGCGGTTGAGCCGGCGGCAGTTGAGGACGAGGCTGGCTTCACAGCCAAGCCCCTTCGCCTTCGCGGCCGCAATGTCGTCCGCCACGCGGATGCGGGAGAGCATACTCATCGTGTGGAAGTCGTCCCGGATGGCGTCTGCGGCGGGCCGGATGACAGGCAGGGCGTCGAACGGGTCGGCCAGGTAGTTCTTGTCGGCGAACTCGACATTCTTCGGCTCGCCCAGCCCGCTGTAGAAGGCGGGGTCCTTGACGAAGCGCGTGTTGACGGCCTCGTTGAAGACCACGCCGTCAGCCCCCTCGCGCATGTACTTAAGGACCTGGGCGCAGATTTCGGGGGCGCCCTTTCCGCGGGCATGGCGCCTGACGCCGTCGGGGGCCTCGTCATGGTTGAAGATGCGCAGGCTCTGGTCGATGCTGCCATAGACCTTGCCGCCGTAGATGGCCCGCTGGCGGAGGAACTCCTCCAGTCGCACGTCGAACTCGTAGCGGTTCTCATGCTGCGGCACGGAGGTGGGGACCAGGACGTCGACAAGCCCCTCGCGAAGCCAGGCGCGCCAGTCCAGCCCGAAGAAGTCGCAGTGCTGCGCGGGAAGGCTCACCTCCAATGCCAGACGCTTTCCCTGCCGCGCCCCCTCCTCGTCCAGCATCCTGCGCACATCCCGCATGAACTCGTTCAAGATTTCAGGCGACGGCTTTTCAAAGAAGGGAGGATAGACGGCCAGATCCACGACAACTCCGTCGACGCCGCTGGAGGCCAGCTCGCGCAGGACGGACAGCTTGTAGTCGCGGACCTCCTTGTGGCTGTAGTCCACGTTGGGAGTTCCAGGGATGAGGTATTCCGGATGCTCCTTCTCGAACCTGCCCATGAAGGCCAGCCACATCCACTTCTCGTTCTTCGGGTAGCCGTGGTTCATCTCCAGGCGGCTGTAGACCTTCAACCCATGCCGATGCCCGATTTCAGCTATAAGTCCTTGTGGATCAATATGTTGTGATATTAACCCCGTGATGTTCTCGCGGACATTGCGGTCGCCAGGCCGCATCAGCGTTTTCCACTCCTCTTCAG
>CACZQQ010000449.1 GCA_902783355.1 uncultured bacterium | reverse complement strand
TTGTTGAGCTTCAGGCTGAAGGTGCCGTTGATGGGGGCGGTCTTCGCGAACTCGGGTTCGTCGAAGGCGCAGACATCCAGGAGGAACTCAGAGCAGTGGCCGGTGTACACGAAGGCACCCAGAACGTTACCGCTGAGGTTCTTCACGGCGTAGCAAGCCTTGACCTCGTCGTCAACGCAGTCGTAGGAGGTGGTCTGCTTGATGACGCTCACCTTGCCGTAACCAGCGTTGTCGATGGTGTCGAAATCGGCCGCGTAGTCATCGAACCACTCGAAGCTGTCGCTGCCGGTGTGGCCCTTGCCCATGAAGCCGCCTTCGGTGGCGCCGCCCTTCAGGCCATAGCTCAGGAAGCCGTAGGCATCCGTGAACTTGGTGGGGTTCACGAGGGGGCCATCAGGCAGAGCCCAGCCGGTCTTGGCGCCGAACATGCCGGCGTAGAAGCGGCCGATAGCGCGATAGACAACACCCTTGACACCACCCTTGCGGGCGATGTAGACAACAGCGTAGTTGCCGGGCTCGGTGTCGCCATTGTCACCGGAGTAGTCCATGACAGGCTCGACATCAGTGCAGGCCGCGCAGGCCTCGATGACCATGTAGCCGGTGAACTTGTCGCTGGCGACCTTCGCAGAGTCCAGGCGATAGGTCTTGCCGTTGTACTTGACGTTGGCGAGCTTGGGGGCGACGTTGACGCGCTTGAAGGACGCGGCGTAGTCGTAGACCAGGACGTCAGCCATGGCGCTGATGCTGATGGCAGCAAACAGCAGGGCGATCATGCTTTTCTTCATTTCTTTTCTCCGTTTTCTTGTTGGGGAACGACTTTAGGAACACAAAACAAACAAACAAAACAAAAATCTGGAATGGTGAAGACGGCTATGCTTGGGCTACCTCCTGCGTTGGTGGCTTTGATGCATCGGCCTGTCCCGGGGCCTTGTCCTTCGCCTCCCGCCTTTTGCGGGAAGACCTCACCTTGCTTCGCGGCACACAAGGGGTACGCAAAACCCGTTTGTGTGCGTAATTTGGGTTAATCTACTGTTTCTTTTGCATTTTTCAAGCGACGCAAGTGATTTTTTTTGTTTTTGAGGTCAAAAAAAGCGAATTACGGGCATTTTCGGGCTTTCGGGGCGGGGAAGTGGGCCGCCAGCCAGGGTGGGTTGGAGGGGACTTGGAGGCCTTTGGGGGGCCTCCTTGATGTGGAAGACGGTTCGTGGGGGGAGCGGAGGGGCGTCTATGGAGGGGATTCGCCGGCTTTCGGGGCGGTCATTTCCGCCAGCCGGGGTGGGATTCGTCCTGGGGGACGGCCTGCCAGGCGGCGCCGTCCCATGTGAAATCGGCCTTTTCTGCGCCGAGGAGCCAGGTGCCGCCGCCCTGGAGGGGCGTGGCCGCGCCCGCGTCCGTGAAGGCGGCGGGGCGGCTGGCCTCCTCGACGAGGCTTGTGTGCACGAGGCAGGCGATGCCTGGCTGGAGCGTGGCCGCGCGCTCATAGGCGTGCGTACGCGTATTGTAGGCGTATGGGTGGAGCCAGGCGGCGATGGCCGCCGCGCTTTCGTCGGAGAGGCGGCGCGTCACCGCGAAGAGGTTCCATTCGCCTGCGCGGAAGGCGGCGACCTGCGCGGTCGCCCAGGCGCCGTCGGAGGCGGACTCCTTGGCGAGGGTGATTTCGGCGGCCGCGCTGTTCAGCCTGTAGAGGCCGGTGGCCGTGTTGGCCTCGCCGCAGGCGACGAAGGCGAGGGTGGCGCTCTGCGTGACGGCGACGGGGGCCGTGTAGGGCGTGGCGGCGCCGCCGTCGAGGCGGTAGCGGAGGGAGCCCGTGGCGGCGCTGGCGCGGACGGAGGCCGCATGGGAGAAGACGGTGTTGGCGGTCTTCTGGCCGTCCGCCGTGACCTCGAGCTGCGGGGCGGATGCCTGCGTGACCTGGAGCACGAGGGGCGTGGCGCTGACGGAGGCGCCGTCCCCCGCGACGACGCTGACCGTCGCGGGCTTCTGGAGGCGCAGCGTGGCGCCGTCGGCCTTCTGGGAGGCCTCCGTGGGGCGGGAGCCGTCCAAGGTGTAGTAGTACGTGATGTCCTGGGCGTCGGCGTCGCAGGCGAGGGTGAGCGTGAGGGCGGGGGAGAAGTCGTCCAGCGCGGCGGCCTTGACGACGGGCGTGCCCACGTTCTTCCTGCGGGTGTAGGTGGCGCTGCAGGTGCCCACCTGCGTGGTCTTGTAGTAGGCGGCGACGCGGACGGTCACGTTGCCGACGGGCGTGGTCCCCGGCAGGAAGATCCCCTCCTCGCCGTCGTATTTCTTGGACTTCTTCCCGTTGCGCGTGGGCGTGCTTCCGTCGGTGGTGTACCAGTAGTCGAGGAGGAGGTTTTCGCCGTCGTTGTAGTCGGAGATGACGCTGACGTACATGCCCTCGGGGCCGAACTGGCGGTTCGGGTGCGCGGTGTCTCCGGAAAGGGCGCAGAGGATCACGTCCTCGTCGGGCTCCCAGACAAAGTTGTCCAGCCAGGCGAGGTTGACCACGACCTCGTCGTCCTCCGGCGCCCAGTAGTCGTCCGGGTCGTCCTTGTAGGGGGCCAGCAGCGCGACGTAGTAGGTGTGGGTGTACTTGTCGGTGGGGACGATGAAGCTGTATTCGTTCCAGAAGTCGGCGGCCAGCAGGTCGTAGCCGTAGTCGAGGTCGGGGTCGTTCTTGTATTCGGAATCCCGCTTGTACCAGTAGTCGCCGCCCAGCTCCACGATGGGGTCGTCGATGTCGTCTTCGTAGAGGACGAGGACGTCGTCGTTCATGTAGGTGGCGACGCGTGCGCTGAAGGTGACGGTCCCGGGGCCTGTGACCGTGAAGGAGAAGGCGGCGGAGATGCGCGCGGCGCGGCCCTCCTTGTTGGAGTCGCCGCCGTTCTTGATCTGGAGCATGGTGGTTCCCTTTTCGGGCTTCACCGTGCCGTAGATGTGGGTCTGGGAATAGGTCTTGGCGGCCGTGAAGGTGCCCTTGCCGTAGGTGAAGTTCACCTCGGCGGAGGCGTCCAGAGCGGATTTGATGGTGGCGGCCTGGTCTGCCGCCATGAGGAGGGCGCCGCAGAGGAGGAGCAGCGCCCCGGTCAGTCGCGTCTTCATGGCATGCCTGATCGGTGGATTGTCTTTTCAGGAGGATCTCCTGCGTACAACGGATAATATAGCGCACCTATTGCCTGAATTGCAAGCGATTCATGATTTATGCCGCAAAATTTGCAAATTTTGTCTTATGGATTATCTTATGGGACATTCCCAAACGCCAGCATAGCTCAGTTGGTAGAGCAGCGCATTCGTAATGCGCAGGTCAAGGGTTCGAGTCCCTTCGCTGGCTCCAGTTTTTCCCGAGGCGGCCGACGCCTCCACAAAATCCCGCCCCTCGCCGTGCGGGATTTTTTCGTATTGGCCTGCCACTTTTTTGCCATGAAAAGGACGCCTGCGCTCATTCTCCTGATATGCTCCCTTCTGGCGGCCTCTGCCTCTGCGCGGGAGTGGATCGCCCTCTTCGGCACGGAGGAGTGCGACCAGTGCCAGGCCGTCAAGGCGGAATGGACGGCGCAGGAGAAGGGCGCGGACATTCCCGTCCTCCTCCATGTCTCCATCGACCGCGACGAGAACTACTATTTCCTCAAGCGCGTGGAGGAGCGCCTCGGCTACGCAGGCGCCTTCGACGCCTTCCCCGTGGCCTTGCGCGGCGCGAAGATGGCCGCCGGCGCCGACGGCTTCTGGAAGCTGGCGGAAATGACGCCGGAGCCTCTGGAGGAGGGGGCGCGCGCCCTCCTTGCGCCGCTTCAGGAGGCGGCCGACCGCGCGGCGGGCAATGCCGCCGTCTGGAATGCGGCCGCCGCGAAGGAGGAGGAGACTGACGCCGCGGGACGGCGCCGCGGCGGGCGGCTGCTCTACCTCGCCTCGCCCGGCTGCCAGAAGTGCGCGCGCCAAGAGGTCGAACTGCGCCTGCTCAAGGAGAGCCGCCCCGACGTGGCCATCGATTCCTATCTGGTCACGACGGACGAGGGGCTTCTCATGATGGCGCGCGTCATGCGCCGTTTCGGCCTTCCGGAGGACGGACGGAATCTGGCGCCGCTGGTGGCGTGGGAGACGGGCTACGTGACGGGGCGTCTGGCGCCCTGCGAGGAGCTGGCCTTGGCGCTGGACGGGCTGGAGGCGGGCGCGGCGCCCTTCTGGGAGGGCGATTTCACGGAGAAGGAGCGGCAGGCCCTCAGGAGCCGCTACAGCAGGTTCCTCAACAACGCCACGCTGTGGACTTCGCTCTATGCGGGGCTCCTGGACGGCATCAACCCCTGCGCCTTCGCCACGGTCATCTTCCTGATCAGCTATCTGCTCTACCTGAAGCGCGGCCGCCGCTTCGTCCTGACCGCCGGCCTCCTCTTCTGCGCAGGCGTCTTTGCCAGCTATCTGCTCTTCGGCGTGGGGCTCTCCTTCATCGTGGACGTGCTGGGGCGCCTCCCGCTCGTCAAGCAGCTCTTCTACTGGGCTTTCGCCTTGACAGGCCTCGTCTTCGCGGCGCTGCATCTGCGTGACGCGCTGCGCTACCGCCGCACGGGCCGCGCGTCCGACATGGAGATGGGGCTTGACGCGGGCACGCACCGCAAGATCCATGACCGCATCCACCGCTGGGCCGCGCTGACGGGCTGGATTGTGATGCCGGCCACCGTCCTCCTGGGGGTCGTCGTCTCCGGCATGGAGTTCGTCTGCACGGGGCAGGTCTATCTGCCGACCATCATCGCCATCAACGCCTCGGGCTTCAATCTGCGCGCCTTCGGGTGGCTCGTCCTATACAATGCGGCTTTCATTGTCCCGCTTCTGGCCGTGACTGTCCTGGCCTATTTCGGCATTGGCGCCAAGGCGCTGGCCAGCTTCGCCAAGGACCATGTATTCGCCACAAAGCTTCTCATGGCCGCCTTCTTCCTGGCCATGGGAATTCTGATGCTCCTGCTGGCGACAGGGAAGATAGGCTTCTGATATCTCGCGATGTCGCCCGCGCCGAGCCGGCGCCTTGGAAGGCTCGGCAGGCGGACGTTGCAAACGACGGGGGGCCGAGCCCCCCGAACCCCCCGATGGGCCACCTTGCCTTTCCAACCTGAGCCGGCGCCACTTTGGCGCCGGCATGCGGGGCGGGATTTGGGAATATCAGGCGTTTTCGCGGGCGAGGAACTCGTCGCGTTCGTATTTCATGACGAGCTTGATGACATCGGCGCTGGCCTTGCACTTGGGGAGGGCCTTCACGAAGTTGGCGTCCCTGAGCATGCGGGCCAGGCAGCCCATCAGATGCATGTGCAGCTCGATGTTCTGGCTGCAGATGAGGAAGAAGATATGGACGGGCTTGCCGTCGGCGGCCTTGAAGTCGATGCCGTCCTTGGAGTAGCCGTACACGATGGCGGCGCTGGTCTTCAGGGTGGCGATCGGGTCGCGGGGATGCGGCAGGGCGATGCCTTCGCCCACGCCGGTGGAGAGGACCTCCTCGCGCTCCAGGCACTTCTTGCGCAGGTCGGTCACGTCCAGCACGAGGCCGTTCATCAGGCGCGCGTCCGTCAGCTCGGCGATGGCGCTCTCGACGTCGGTGGCCTTCATGTTGAGCAGGACGCGCTCCTCGCTCATGACGCGGCTCACGGGGATGCCGATGGCGGGGCGCGTCAGGACGGAGCCGGGCTCGTCCTGCGTGAGGGTGCTGTAGACCTCGCTCTTGCCGTTGGGGAAGAAGACCTGGTCGATCTGGCTGCCGTTGAAGCGCCACTGGCCGCCAATCTTGACGCCGCTGATCTTGCCCGTGTTCAGCATGCGCAGGATGGTCCGCTCGTTGACACGCAGGTACTCGGCAAGTTCCTTTAATGTGAGAATCATCGCTCTGGCCTCGCTAGGGGTGTTTGGGGAATTGACAAGTTGTGACAAAAAGAGAAGATTTTCGCTTCTTTCACACAATAATGCATATTTTGATTTTTTCAAGTCCAGACGTGAAAATTCATGACAAATTATGACAATTTTCTTCCAATTTGGGCATTGACGCGGACAAGGGTCTCGATGCCTTGGGCGCTGTGTTGGAGGATGTCGTCGTCGAAGGCGACGGTGCCTTTGGGGAAGGCCATGATGACGGTGGAGCCGCCGAAGGTGAACCATCCGGCGGTGTCTCCGGCATGGAACGCCTCGCCTTCGTGGAGGAGGTCGTGGATGGAGGCGACGCCGAAGGCGCCGACGGCGATGTAGGCGCAGCGGCCGAGGCCCTCCAGGTCCATGATGGAGACGGTGCGGAGGTTCTGCGTGAAGACCTTGAGGCCCAGATGGAGGGCGAGGGGATTCACGGAGTGGTACTTTCCGCGCAGGCGGGCGTATTTGACGAGTCTTCC
>CACZQQ010000448.1 GCA_902783355.1 uncultured bacterium | reverse complement strand
GGCCTCGACCTGCCCGAAGTCGCCCTCGTCATCGTCATGGACGCCGACAAGGAGGGCTTCCTGCGAAGCGGCACGAGCCTCATCCAGACCGCAGGACGCGCCGCGCGAAACGAACACGGCCGCGTCCTCCTCTACGCCGACGTCATCACGGACTCCATCCGCAAGCTGCAGGAGGTCACCGCCTTCCGCCGGGAGCGCCAGCTCAAGTACAATGCGGAGCACCATATCACGCCGAAGACGGTCAGGCGCACCGCGCAGGCCAGCCTCCATGTGGCGCAGGAGGCGCAGGAGACCGCCGCCAATGTCCTCCGCAAGGGCGGCGAGGACTACGACCTGGCGGAGGCGCGGCGGCAGATCGAGGAGGAGATGCTGGCGGCCGCGCAGGCGCTCGAGTTCGAGCGCGCCGCCATGCTCCGCGACCAGCTCTACAAGCTGGACGGGAAGAAGCTCCCATCGGGCGGCCCCCCGCAGCGCAGCGGCCCCGCCATGCGCCGCAAGGCCACAGGCCGCCAGAAGGCCGCCAGGTAGCGCCTGCGCAGGCGTCTCCACAGCCCCCTATGTAATTCTGCGGAACAATGCTATATTTCCTCTAATGTACCGCGCGGCCATGCGGCCGCCCTCATCGTCCCATGGCCTACACCACCCGCAAATCCATGCTCCTTGCGATGCAGCGCAACGAAAACGCCGCATGGGAGGAGTTCCTTGAGTTCTATGGCCCGCTTATCACTTTGCGCGCCAATGACTACCGCCTGACGCCGCAGGAGACGGAGGAATTGCGGCAGGACATCTGCGTGAGCATCTTCACCAAGAACTCCCTGGCGAGCTATGACCCGTCGCGCGGACGCTTCCGCGACTATCTGCGCGGCATCATCACGCACCGCGCCGTGGACATCATCCGCCGCCGGCCACAGCAGGGCGCGCCTGCGCCTGAACCCTCTTCCGCGGAGGAGGACAGGGAGCGCTTCGAGAGGGAGTGGCGTGAATTCGTCTTCGAGAAGGCGCTGGCGGAGGTCAAGTCCCGCTGCGACGACCTGACCTTCATGGCCTTCCAGCTGCACGCCTGGCAGGGGCGCCCCGCGAAGGAGGTCGCGCAGGAACTCGGCATGACGGAGCAGAACGTCTTCTTGGCCTCCAGCCGCATCACGCAACGCCTCCGCGCGGAAGTGAAGCGGCTTGAGAAGGAACTGGAGGAATGAGCGAACCGCGCACCGGCACCCTTTTTGCGGGCTACCGCATCCTGGAGGAGTGCGGGCACGGCGCCTACGGCAGGGTCTATCTGGCGGAGGACGCAGTCGGCCGCCGCGTCGCCCTGAAATATCTTCCTGTCCCGCAGGAAGGGGAATACGAATTGCGGGGGCTTCGCAACTACATGTCGGTGGCCGCGCCCTCCAACGGCCTCCTGCGCGTCCTCCATTGCGGCCTGGACGAAAGCGGCTGCCTCTTCTATGTGATGGAGGCGGCGGACAACGCGGCGCCGCCCGGAGAGGGCTATCGGCCGGACACGTTGGCGCGGCGTCTGGAGGCGTCGAGGCGGCTGCCCGCCGGCGAGGCGCTCTCGCTGGCGCATGCGATTCTGGACGGCCTGGAGTGCCTCCACGCGGCGGGCATGGTGCATCGCGACATCAAGCCGGAGAACCTCCTCTTCGTGGACGGTAAGCCCAAGCTCGGCGACCCCGGCCTGACGCGCCAGTTCGAGGAGACCCTCTCCGTCGCGGGCACGCCCGGTTACATCCCGCCGGAGTTCTTCGCGGGCAAGGCGAAGGGGAGCCCTGCGGCCGACATCTATGCGCTTGGCAAACTCATCTATCGGATGGCGACCGGCTACGAGCCAGAGCGCTATCCGCTTCTGCCGCAATATGTTCCCGCACACGAACTCTACCAGGTCTGCCGTCCCCTGGCGCGCCTTTGCAACTCGCAGCCCCAAAAGCGCTGCCAGAGCTGCGCGGAGGCCCGCAGGCTCCTCCCGCAGACGATACGGCCCCATGGACGCCTGCGCCGCTTTTGGGACGCCCTCCTCCTCTTCCCGGAGAGGCGGCGGCGCGTGGCGGCGGTTGCGGTCCTCTCGCTGCTGCTCACAGGCCTTGTCGTCGGCATTCCGACAGCGCTTTCCTGTCGGCACCAAAGCCGTGCCCGCGCGGCGGCGCATGAAAAGGAGCTCCGCCGCCAGGCCCTCTCCTCCCGCGTGGAGGAGATGCTCGCCATCGCGCCGGCATTGGACAGGCAACTGGAGGAATATTCGTTATCTCCTTGTATTCCAATACTTTATGATATCAAACAGGCACTGGGCAGAGGCGATGTCGTCCAGGCGGAGGCGGCGTTTGAAACGCTCCTGTCGGACTTGGCGTCGGCGGCCGTCGAGAAGCTGCCGACGGAACTGGAGGCCTCCTTTGAAGACAATGGCCGTGGGTGGGCCTATCTGGCCTCGCCATTGGGGGAGGTCTGCCTGCCAGCGCAGGAGCGCGAGGACTTCGAGGCGCGCCTCCGCAAGGCCGCCGAACGCTTCTCGCCGAGG
>CACZQQ010000447.1 GCA_902783355.1 uncultured bacterium | reverse complement strand
GCGTCGCGCATGCCGCCGTCGGTGGTGAAGAAGCCGACGCAGACCTTGCCGTCGTGCAGGTAGATGGTCTCGCCGTGCTGCATGACCGCATCCGGCGTCATCTTGCTGCGGGAGACCTGGAAGGCCTCCGCCACGCCCTGACGGAAGACAATGCCATCCGCCTTCTCAAGATAGTGCATGTCAGGGAAATACATCTTTTCGCCCGTGAAGGGCGTCACCTCGGCGGCAGGCGTCTCGACGGTCTGCTGGCGGCGCAGAAGGCGCTTCAGCTGGCCGCCGTCGCCATTGGCCGTCTTCTCCTGCACGACGGCGAAGTACTCTCCGGCGGGAAGTCCCGCCAGCGGAACGGCGACGACGTTCCTGCCGGGCTGCAGCGTCCGCGCCTCCGCCGCGCGCACAACCTGGCCGCTGCTGCGCTCCACCAGCGAGACCGTCACCTCGACGGGTTTCTCCGTGCGGTTGAAAAGATGCAGTTCGGCAGACGCATCTCCTTCATAGACAGGAAGTTCAAAGTCACCCTCAACCGCCTCCGCAAAGGCCTTGTCCAGCAAATTGCGGCCGGCCTGATGGCGGTAGACGGCGAAGCCCTCCAGCACCATGCCCGGCTCGCCCGAGACCGACAGCTTCAGCTTGTCGTAGATGCTGTGGTCGAAGTCGGCCTGGATGCCCTTGCCTGTCTTGACGAACTTGACGGGCGTCGCCAGCTGGACGCGCTGACCGCCCGCGTTGGTGCCCGTCGCGCGGCCGCGGAGGCCGTCGCTGCCGAAGAAGGCGATGGAGCCGATGTCCGCCAGCTGCTTAAGGTCCACGGAGAGGAAGACGTCGCGCGCGCCCTCCGTGAAGGTGTAGGGCAGCGTCACGGGTTGGTTGTCGCCGGCGGTGAGGACGACCGACGCGTCCTTCGCGTGCGCCACGTCCTCGCGCCCCGCCGTCTCCGTCAGGCGGCTGTAGGTGACGACCACGTTGTCCACGCAGCCCTTGTTGCCGACGGGCGGGATGTTGCCCGCGTGGATGAGCCTGACGGGCTCGACGGCGGCCATGCCGTTGCCGGCGGCGGTCTGCACGGTGCCGTCCGGCAGGGTGACGCAGACGTCGTAGACGCCCTGGGCGGGCCTGAAGCGCATCTCCGCGTGGAACCACTCCGTGGGCAGGAGGATGTCCGTCAGTTTCCAGGCGCCGTTGTGCTGCACCTTGAGCATGCCGCCGCCGGTGGGCATGAGGCCGCCGAGGGGCTTGGCGCCGTAGACCGAGAGGTAGATGCTGCCGCCCTGCCCCAGGTTGAGGTCGCAGGCCACCGTGAAGTCGCAGCCTTCGGGGACGGGCTTGACGCCGCTCAGGAGCGCCGCGTAGCCGCCGTCGGCGCGCGCCACCTGAAGCGCCTGCCCGTGCGCGCCGTCGGCTTTGACGATGGTGCCGCCGGGCGCCTTCAGGTTGCGCCACGACGAATCGCCGATGCGGCCACGTTCCGCGCTCCGTTCCGGCGAGAAGAACTCGCCGTTCTCGAAGTCGAGGGAGAGCCACGTGGCCCAGGAGGGCGGCAGTTCGGCGGCAACGAACGGCATCGCCGCCGCCAGAGCCAGAATGGCGAGGAAACGCTTCATTTTATGTAACTACTTACACGCCAATCAGTTATAAGGCTCGTAGACAATGTTGACCTTCTTGTCGCTGCGCGCCCCCATCTGGCCGCCGATCTCGTATTTGCCGGAGGCATCCGCCGTGGTGAAGTTGTTGTAGCGCATGGGGGCGGCGTGTCCGTCGGCGAAGAGGCAGTTGGCGGCGTCGAGATGGCGCAGATGGATGCAGAAGAGGTTGCTCTGGGCGTTGGCGGTGTGCCACTGGGCACCGAACTGGTTGGTGGTCTTGCTGCGGACGGAGTCCGTGAGCATCAGGTAGCTGGAGGGGGTCTCGGCCCAGATGGCGGTGTGGCCGGACGGGACCAGATGCGTGGTGCGGCTGCAGCCCCAGTCCGCGTTGGTGCCGACGCGCTGGTTGGAGCCGTAGCTGTGCTTCATGCTGTAGCCGTCGGTCGTGGCGGCCGTGTTGAGGGTCGAGCAGCGGATAGCCCTGTCGCGCGTCGTGCCCGCCCCATGGTAGGAGGCGGGGTCCGCCCACGCGACGTTCACGTACTTCAGGATGGCCAGGTGGGCGATCCAGATCCACTGCCCCTGCGCGTCGGCGTCGTCGCCGTCGTAGTTGGGCGGGAAGTAGTCGTTGCTGTCGTCGGCGTACATCAGGAAGAGGGTGCCGCACTGCTTCATGTTGGAGAGGCAGGTGGTGGCGCGGGCCTTCTCGCGCGCCTTGGCAAGCGCCGGCAGCAGCATGGCCGCGAGGATGGCGATGATGGCGATGACGACAAGCAGCTCGATGAGCGTGAACTTTCTGCGCATGGTTGACTTCTCCGTTGGGTTGTTGGGTTGAAAAAACGTAATCTGACATAATATGGATGAAAAAAGGCAAAAGGCAATAGGCGATTTCATCCAAAATACGCCCTGCATTGATATTTTGGAATATAGTACCGCAGAACGCGATTCCCAAAACAACCCCTTCCATGCCATGAAGACGCCTCCCCAGGTCAAGCACATCCTCTTCTCGATGGTCCACTCCACCCTGCCGGGCACGGTCGGACACGCCAGGCGCCACATCATCACCGAAAACAACGTAGTCCCTCTCCACGACCACGACTTCTTCGAGATCGAGTGCGGCCTGGCCGGCAGCGGCATCCAGACCTTCAACGGCGTCGAGGAGCCCTTCCTGGAGAATGAAATCTACCTTGTGCGCCCAAGCGACATCCACGAGGTGCACGCTCTGCCCGGCCATACGCTTTTCTTCTACAACCTCGCCTTCGAGACAGACCACCTGAAACGCTTCTGCGACGAATACAACCTGGTCATGGCGCGCCGATGGATGGAGGACCCGACAATCCCGCGCCGCTATCGCATGTCCCCCATGGACTTGACCGCCATCCGCCAGGGCCTCAAGGAGATGCTACTGGACACAAAGCGCGCCTTCGCCCTCGACAGGTTCCTCTTCAACTTCCTCTTCCTCATGGAACGGCGCGGCAGCGACCCCTTCGCCGCCTGCCCCGAATGGCTCCAGCAGACCATCGCCAAGCTGGACGCGCCCCAGTGGCTCCAGATGGGGCCACGCGCGCTGGAGAAGATCAGCGGCTACACGCTCGAACACATCAGCCGCCTCCTCAAGAAGCACGCCGGACTTCTGCCGCGCGACCTCTTCAACAACCTGCGGCTGGAACACGCCGCCGTCTGCCTCACCCTCGGCACGAAGGACATCTACTCCATCATCGAGGAGTGCGGCCTCCGGAGCACAAGCCACTTCTTCCGCCTCTTCAAGCAGAAATACGGCTGCACCCCGCTGCAATACCGCCAGCAGAGATAGTCACTAAGCCCAAGCGCGCCTGAGCGCCTTCTTGAACCACTGCGGTAACGATGACGTATAAAATTGCCACTCCCCTTCGTTGGCCTCGGCAATGAAGCGGAAGTCCGTTCCTGTGTTGTCAAAGAAGAAGGCGCGGTCCAGATAGGGAAGCGCCGCCCCTGCATTGTCAAGGCAGCGCTGAAAACGCGCAATGATCTTGTCGGGCGGCACATCGTGCCCGCCTTCCAGAACCCGGCTGGCAATACGTGTGAGGTTGAGCTTGGGATCCTCCGTCGCCACAAAATACAAATAGGTGCGGTACCCTTTGAGACGGGCCTCCTTGAGGATGTCGATTTTAGAAGGATGCGAGAAGACCGTCTCAAAAGAGAAGCTCTCCTCTCTGGACAGACATTCGTGCCGATAGAAATCCGCCAGCAGGGCAACCGTGTAGGAATTGACCGCCTCCGCCTCAAAGACGACACTTTCGTCTTCCACGCGGATGCTGCCTTGAGTGAAGAATCCTTTCTGTTCAACGGGATATGTCGTCCCCTGTGCGAAGGCAACAAGGGAAGCCGTCTCCATCGGAAAGGGGCACGCCGTCCGTCGCGTCTCCTTGATCTCCGCGAAAAGGACATCCGCATTGATGTGCCTGTAGAGATTGACCGCATAGTCTTCAGAGAGCCAGTGCGCCAGCGTGCTCTTGCCTGAGCCATTCGGTCCCGCAAAGATGCGCATCCGCGAAATCATTTGAGAAGATTCTCCTCAACGATTTCCTCGCGTCCGTCCGGAAGCAGGCGCACAAGATCACGCCCCTTGATATAGTAGGCAGGGATGCCTGCGGCCTGCAGACGGCGTATTGCGGCACGGCTGGCCTCCCTGGCGGACTTCGCCAGCCTGCGCACGTATTCCGGCTGCAGCGCTTCCTCCGTCACATATTTGACAGGGGCCAGTCTGCCATCGGCCATTCTAATATGTGTAATGTGTTTCTCTGGCATCTGCCCTCATTTCATAAGGCTTACAGCACCTTGGCCAGGAAGTCCTTGAGGCGCGGATGCTTCGGGTTGGCGAAGAAGGCCTCGGGCGTGTTCTGCTCCATGAGCTGCCCCTCGTCCATGAAGCAGACGCGGGTGCCGACCTCGCGCGCGAAGCCCATCTCGTGGGTGACGACCACCATCGTCATGCCCGCGACCGCCAGCTCCTTCATGAGCGCGAGGACCTCGCCCACCATCTCGGGGTCGAGGGCCGACGTCGGCTCGTCGAAGAGCATGACGTCGGGGTTCATGGCGAGGGCGCGCACGATGGCGACGCGCTGCTTCTGGCCGCCGGAGAGCATGCCCGGGTACTCCGACGCCTTGTCGGGCAGGCCGATGCGGTTCAGCAGATACATGGCCTTCTCCTCGGCCTCCGCGCGGCCCATGATGCCCTCGTGGATGGGCGCCAGCGTGATGTTCTCGAGAATCGTCTTGTGGGGGAAGAGGTTGAAGTGCTGGAAGACCATGCCCATGCGGCGGCGCAGCGCGTCCACCTTGCAGCGCGGGTTCGTGATCTCCTCGCCGTGCACGTAGATGCGGCCGCTGGTGGGCTGCTCCAGCAGGTTCAGGCAGCGCAGATAGGTGGACTTGCCGGAGCCGGAGGGGCCGATGACGACCACCTTCTCGCCCTTCCGGATGGTGTCGCTGATGCCCTTGAGCACCTCGAGCTCGCCAAAGGACTTGTGGAGATCCTCCACGCGGATGGCCACGTCCGACGCGGCCGCTTCGTTCTTCTTCTGTTCCATCGTGACCTTCCCCCTCATTTGCGGTCGCTGGCGCGCAGGCGCTTCTCCAACTGCCCCTGGAGGGCGCTCAGCAGCAGCACCAGAATCAGGTAGACCAGCGCCACGCACAGCAGCGGGAAGAAGGCGTCAAAGGTGCGCGCGCGCACAAGCGACGCCGCCTTCGTCAGGTCGACCACCGCGATGTAGCCGACGATGGAGGTCTCCTTCAGCAGCGAGATGCACTCGTTGCCCAGCGCCGGCAGGACGTTCTTGAAGGCCTGCGGCAGGATGAT
>CACZQQ010000446.1 GCA_902783355.1 uncultured bacterium | reverse complement strand
CGCGGAGGCTGTGCCGGACGTCATCCTTGAAATCCGATACTATTCGACCTACAACTTCGTCGGCGACCGCATCGACGGCTACGAGAGGCCGACGGCGCTCCTCACGACCGAGGCCGCCAGCGCCCTGAAGGCGGTCAGCGACGACCTGAAACAGCAGGGCTACCGCCTCAAGCTCTTCGACGCCTACCGCCCGCAGCGCGCGGTCTCCCACTTCATGCGCTGGGCCAAGGAGACGGACGACACGCGGATGAAGCCCTACTTCTACCCCGACCTCGACAAGTCCGTCCTCTTCGCACGAGGCTACATCCTCGAGAAGTCGGGCCACAGCCGCGGCAGCACCGTCGACCTGACCCTCTTCGACATGGCGACGGAGCGCGAGGTCGACATGGGCGGCACCTTCGACTGGTTCGGACGGGAGAGCCATCCCGACTGGTGCGGCGATCCGGAGGCGCAGGTCTACACGGGCGACTACTCTGCGGAGACGCCGCCGAAGGACGGCCAGATCAACGAAAGGCAGTTCCGCAACCGGATGATCCTGCGCGCCGCAATGCTCCGTCACGGCTTCAAGCCCCTCGACGAAGAATGGTGGCACTTCACACTTGCCGACGAACCCTATCCCGAGACCTACTTCGACCATCCCGTCAAGTGACTGGAAACCAATAGGAAAGAGGAGAAGCCATGGTCGTCATCAACGGAAAGGAAGCCCACGAGGAGGGCCGCACGCTGGCCCACTATCTGGCCAGAAGCGGCCTGGACAAGGGCCGAATCGCGGTCGAACTCAACGGCGAAATCGTCCCAAGGGGCAAATACGAGGCCACCGTCCTGAAGGACGGCGACAAGGTGGAAATCGTGCGCTTCGTGGGTGGAGGCTGAAGAAATGGCGCCCCCAGTCCCGACACGCGAGCAGATGCGCGAGGCCCTGGCCGCACGGCACGGAGCGGCCCTGCAGGCGCGCCTGGAGGCCGCCAGCGTGGCGGTCTGCGGCCTCGGCGGCCTCGGCTCGAACATCGCCGTCGCGCTGGCCCGCGCCGGCGTGGGAAGCCTCCATCTCTTCGACTTCGACCGCGTGGACATCTCGAACCTGAACCGACAGCAGTATCTTGTCCGCCAGCTCGGCCTGCCCAAGACCGACGCCATGCGCGACAACCTCGCCGACATCGCCCCCTACTGCCATGTGGACGCCACGACGGTGCGGCTGGACGAAGGGAACATCCCCTCCCTGCTCTCCGGAATCCCCATCGTCGTCGAAGCCTTCGACAAGGCGGAGGCGAAGGCCATGCTGGTCAACACGGTCCTGGACAGCCTGCCGGAAGCGTGGCTGGTCTCCGGCAACGGGATGGCGGGGCTGGACAGCCCCAACCTCATCCGCACACGCCGCCTCGGCCGACGACTCATCCTCTGCGGCGACGGCGTGAGCGGCCTCGAGGACGGCGGTGGGCTCTTCTCCGCCCGCGTGCTGGCCTGCGCCGCCCACGAGGCCATGGCCGTCATCCGCATCATCGCGGGAGAATACGACTCCCCCGAAACGAAAGACTGAAACGGGCCACCCCTGCCACGCGGCGTCCGTGCCATGGTATATTAACCGCCGATGCCTTCCAAAGCCGTGACATTTGATGAAGGAAACGCGTACGCGCGCGCGGCCGCGCAACCCGTCCTGGTCGTCACCGGCCCGACCGCCACCGGCAAGACAGCGCTGGCGGTGGCGCTGTGCCGACGCTTCGGCGGCGAAGTCGTCAGCGTGGATTCGCGGCAGGTCTACCGCGGCCTCGACTTGGGCACGGGCAAGGACCTCGCCGAATACGGCGACGGCGCCGACGCCGTGCCCCACCATCTCATCGACGTCGCCGCCCCCGGCGAGAAGTTCGACCTCCATCGCTTCGTGCAGCTGGCCAGGGAAGCCATCGTGGACATCCGGCGGCGCGGCAGGTTGCCCGTCCTGTGCGGCGGAACGCCGCTCTACCTGACGGCCCTCCTGCGCGGCTATGCCCTCGAAGGCGGCGCCCCCGATCCGGCCGAACGGGCCCGTCTGGAGGCCCTCGACACCCCTGCCCTGCTGGCGGAACTGCGCGCCTGCGCCCCGCCCGCCCTGCTGGCACGCACCGACACCACCCAAAGGCGCCGCATCGTCCGCGCCATCGAAATCGCCCGCAGCGGCCCCGCCGCCGAACCGCCGCCGCCCCTCGCAAACACCCTCGTCCTCGCACCGCTCTTCACGCGCGCCGAAGTGCGCGAACGCATCCGCCTCCGCCTGGAACAGCGTCTGGAGGCGGGCATGGTCGCCGAAGTCGCGCGACTCCATGAGAATGGCCTCTCGTGGGAGGCGCTGGACTGGCTCGGCCTCGAATACCGCTTCATCGCAAGACACCTCGCCGGAGCGCTCTCCTACGACGAGATGCACGACCAGCTGCTGAACCACATCCGCCAGTTCGCCAAGCGGCAGGACATCTGGTTCCGCCGCCTCGAACGGGAGGGCCTCAGAATCCACTGGCTCCCCCACGGCGACAGCGCGGCGGCCGCCCAGCTGGCCCAAAAATGGCTTTCAAATTCATAACTTGTTCATTACTAAATAGTTACAAAAACAGAGAGGATTCCACCATGGCTACACGCGACTACTCCATGACCGACCGCGACCGCGAAATCTTCGCAAACGAACTGCAGGACTTCGTCCCCGCAAAGGTCTTCGACGCCCACTGCCACATCTGGGACGAATCCAGCGCAAACGACAAGACGGCCAACTCCCCCCTGCGCTACAACACCACCGCCAAGGACCTGCTGGCCTACAACGCGGCCATCTTCCCCGGCCGCGAACTGGGCTTCCTCTTCCTGCCGACGCCAGTCGTGGGCATGGACTTCGCCGCCGACCGCGCGTGGTGCGGCAGCCAGACGGGCGTCGTCCCCAACTCCGCCAACGCCGCGGCCATCGCGCCAGGCATCAAGCCCGACGACCTCGCGCGCGACATCGAAAAATACCACTTCAAGGCGCTGAAGCCCTATCTGCTCTTCTCCACCGGCGTCCCCTACAACAGCCGCATCGGCGAATTCGTCCCTGAAGAGCTCGTCGAGGTCGCCAACCACTACAAGCTGACCATCGTCCTGCACATGTCGAAGCCGCTGTGCGCCTCCGACCCCGACAACCTCAAGGACCTGGCCTACTACACCACGCGCTATCCCGACCTGACATGGCAGCTGGCCCACTGCGCCCGCAACTTCCAGGGCCACTTCATGGAGAAGTCCATTGACGCCCTCCGACGCCTCGACCACATCGTCTACGACCTCTCCGCCGTCTGCAACGACTACACCTACTACCTCCTCTTCAAGCACGAGGACAAGCGCCGACTCTTCTACGGAACCGACAACATCGTCGCCGGCGGCGACCACGACATCTACGCCCCCTACGCCTACTCGTGGGGCGGCGTCATGGGCGGCGACGAGGCCAGGAAGCGCGCCAACTGCATCCTCCTCTGCCTGGAGGCCCTCCGCTGCCTGCGCCGCGGCGCCATCATGGCCGACGTCACCCAGTCCGAACTGGAGGACATCTTCTACAACAACGCCGCACGCCACTACAAGATCTAACTTGTTGATTTAAAATAAAATGGATACGACTGCAGAAGCCGCTGAAAGCGCCGCCGAACTGGCTTCCCATGCAGAGAAATACCATGTGCGCCACTCCATCGGCGACGCGACGCCCACCCTCTGCGAGCTCTTCGGCGCACGCCTCCCAAAGGGCTGCGGCGCAACCGCCATCCCCGAGGTCGTCGACCAGGCGGGACACCTGATGGGCGGCGACGGCCGCTGCCAGAAGGCCCTCCTCTTCTGCCCGGACGCGTGGGGCGCCATCCAGGGCGAGCGCTTCCCCGACCTGCGCGAACGCGTGAAGGCGCTGGCGGGATTCGCCGTGGAATGCGCCGCCGTCATGCCCAGCGTGACCCCTGTCTGCTACGGCACCATCTTCAGCGGGGCCTCGCCCGCCGTCCACGGCATCCGCAAGTACGAAAAGCCCGTCCTGCAGATCGAGACCCTCTTCGACGTGCTGGCCGACGCCGGCAAGGAGGTCGCCATCGTCGCACAGAACGGCTGCTCCATCGACACGATATTCCGCCGTCGCCAGATAGACTACTTCTCCTTCCGGACCGACCAGCAGAGCTTCGACGAGACGCGCCGCCTCGTGGCCGAAGGCAGATACGACGTCATCGTCTCCTACATGCAGGACTATGACTCGGCGGGACACCACTACGGCCCCTGGGCCCCCGAAGCCATCGCGCAGCTGCGCCTCGCCGTGGAGCGCTTCGAGCGCCTCGTCCAGGACACGGAGGAGCACTGGCGGGACTCCAACCGCCTCGTCGCCTTCCTGCCCGACCACGGACAGCACAACATCGACAGCCAGACCGGAGGCCACGGCGCCGACATCCCCGACGACATGCGCGTGGACCACTACTACCGCGTCCGCGGACAGGCATGACGGCGGCGACAACGCCGTCGCCTTTTTTCCCTCGAATGCGATGAACTCGGAGCATCTCAGGCAGCAGACGGTCCCCCCCGCCGACATCCTGCCGCTTGCGGAGGCGGCGCAGGAGCGGGCGCGTGAAGTCATCCGCCAGAGCGGCGTCAGGGAGGCCTGGGAGGACATCGGCGCGAAGGTCAACCTGGTCGGCTCGATGGCGACCGGGCTTCTGATGAAGCACCGTGACATCGACTTCCACATCTACACGGACACGCTGGAGGCCGGCGAAAGTCTCAAGGCGATTTCGCGAATCTGCGCCAGCCCGAACGTCACGCGCCTGGAATACCGCAATCTCGCCGCGACGGAGGAGGCGTGCCTGGAATGGCATGTCTGGTACAGGCTTGACGGCGAAGAATGGCAGATCGACATGATACAGATTCTGCGCGGTTCGCACTTCGACGGCTATTTCGAGCACGTCGCCGAACGCATCAAGGCGGTCCTGACGCCTGAAAGCCGCCGTGCAATCCTCCTCCTCAAGTATCTCACGCCTGAGGAGGAGCATGTCGCGGGCATCGAATACTACCAGGCGGTGATCGCCGACGGCGTCCGGACATACGCCCAGTTTGCCGCCTGGCGCGAAGCGCATCCCATGACGGGAATCAGCCTGTGGTGTCCGTGACCGCCTGTGATGGCGGCCGCCCCTGCGACTATTGTCATCGCGCATGAATTCAATGCGCGTGGCGACGAGGCGGCCTCCGCTTAGAACAGCTGCCCCGGGAGCCTCTTCTTCTCCTTGGGCGGGAAGAGTTTGTCAAACTCGTCCGCGGCCGTCTCGTCCACCAAGTAGCCCTGGGGCGTGGCGTATTCGCCTGTGACGCCGTTGAGATAGCCGGGGCTGAGTTCCTTGCAGAGGAAGAAGGAGT
>CACZQQ010000445.1 GCA_902783355.1 uncultured bacterium | reverse complement strand
TGCAAGCCCCCCCTCTGGACACCCCCCATGCTGAAGAAGGAAAACCACTACGACTTCCGCGCCCGCCTTGACGCGGTGCACCGCACCGACCGACGCGACCCCGCCGCCACATGCGCCGACGGCGAATTCGAGCTGAAGGACGGCCTGAAGATCTCCTGCCCGTCCGATTCGTGCGACGCCGTGCAGGAGACCGTGAAGGATTTGGTGGACTACCTGCTGGTCTCCATGGGCGTCTCCGCCATGCCCGCCACGGACGCGGCGGACGCGACCATCGCGCTCTCCATCGACGCCTCCGTCGGCAAGCCGGGCAGCTTCCGCCTCGTGGCGGACGCGAAGGGCATCCGGATCATCGGCGCGGACGCGGGCGGCGTGCGCCGCGGCGGCGTCCATCTGGAGGACATGCTGAACCTGCGCGAGGGCCCCTTCTACGGCGCGACGGACACCACGCGCGAGCCGCTCTTCGCGCCGCGCTTCGTCCATTCCGCGTGGGGGCTGGAGCTCTTCCCCGACGCGCATCTCAACGCCATCCTGCACGCCGGCTTCGACGCCATCTTCGTCTTCTACGAGGGGCCCGACCGCACCCACATCGGCCTCCTCGACTTCCGCAGTCTCATCCGGCGCGCGGCACGCTACGGCATCAAGGTCTTCTTCTACTCCTACCTGCCCTTCGACGTCGCGCCCGACGACCCGCGTGCCGAAAAGTACTACGGCGACATGTACACGAAGATGTTCGAGCTGTATCCGGACGCGGCGGGCGTGGGCATGTGCTGCGAGGACTTCACCTTCCCCACGAAGGATCCGCGCGCCAAGGGCGGCAACTGGTACGACAACAATCCCGCCGACACGCGGCCGGGCGTCTACCAGTTCCCCTGCTCCGACGCGCCCGCCCTCATCCGCATCATCCGCGACGCCGTCTGGAAGGCGAAGCCGGACGCGCTCGTCCTCTTCAACACCTACAGCTGGGGCTACCAGGACAACGGCCTGCGCGAGGAGTTCGTCAAGAACCTGCCGGAGGGCGTCGTGCTGTGGGTCACCTACGAGCTGGCGGGCTACCGCCGCGTCTTCGGCCAGCCGGAGCGCTTCGCCGACTACACCATCACCGCCTACAAGCCGGCCTACTACTTCCGCACGGAATGCGCCTCTGGCGCCAAATACGGCAGGCGCCTGATGTGCACCTCCAACACGGGCGGCCGCACATGGGACTTCGGCGACGCGCCCTACATCCCCTGCCTCCAGCGCTGGCTGACGCGCTTCGCGTACCTTAATAAGTACCGCCGCGAATGCGGCCTGACGGGCCTCTACGAATGCCACCACTACGGCTGGTGGCCCTCCGCCATCACCGAGGTCGCCAAGGCCTACTTCAGCTCGCCGCAGTGCGACCTGCAGGAGGAGCTGAAGCGGCAGGCGAAGCGCCTCGCGGGCGACGGCGCCGACGACCTCCTGCGCGCATGGGACCTCTGGAGCCAGGCCATGGAATACTTCCCCTCCGACTCCGACGACCAGTACGGCCCGCTGCGCGTCGGCCCCTCCTATCCGATGATCTTCGACACCGCCGGCAAGAACGCGCCGCCCTTCCCCTGCGCGAAGGGCGCCCACTTCGGCAACCTGATCATCCACACCAACTACAACGTGCCGCTGTCCACGAACCCGATGGCCGTCCGCTATCCCATGGAGGTCAAGGCGTTGGAGAAATTCGACGAGCTGTGGACGCAGGGGCTTGAGGCGCACGGGAGGGCGCTGGCGAAGGCGCACCCCTTCCGCACGGAGGAACTCGAATACGAGCAGAACATGGCGCGGTTCCTGCTGACCAGCGCGCGCACCTGCAAGCACATGAAGCAGCTGCGCATGCTCAACTGCCGCATCAACGCCGCCCCTAACGTGGACGCCATCCTCGCCGAGCTCGACAACATGGAGAGGCTCTTCGACGCGGAGGAGGCCAACGCCAGGTCGGCCATCCCGCTGGTGGAGGTCGATTCCAGCCTCGGCTGGGAGGGCAGCATGGAGTACGTCTGCGACCGCGAGCATCTCGAATGGAAGCTCTCCGTGCTGGCGGGCGCGCGCCGCAGCCTCGCCAAGTGCCGCGACGGCATGAAGCGCCTCTTCGCACCCGACATCGATTTGGACAACTACAGCAGCAACATTTAACCGAGGAGCAAGACAATGGACAAACTCATCCGCCTGGCGGTGGTCGGCCAGGGTGGCCGCGGCCGCAGCATGGTCCGCCTCGCCGCCGAGAACTTCAAGGACGTGGAACTGGTCGCCGCCTGCGACCTGAAGCCCGAAATGTGGAACACGCCACGCAGCCAGAACGAAAAGGCGCAGTGCGAAATCTTCCCGAAGACCAAGTTCTACACCTCCCTCGACCAGATGCTCGACGAGAACGAAATCGACATCCTGCTGGTCGAGACGGGGGCCGACGTCCACGCCGAAAGCTGCATCAAGGCCCTCAGGCGCGACATCAACGTCTTCTCCGACATCCCGTCGGTGGCG
>CACZQQ010000444.1 GCA_902783355.1 uncultured bacterium | reverse complement strand
CCTCTGGCGCATGGAACTGTCCGGCAACGGCGAATTCGCCGCCGTCCGTCTGATTCCGCGCGCCACATGGGGCAATGCCGCCACGCAGCATATCTTCGCCTTCCAGGCGGAATAGCCCACGGGAGGGACGCGCTCCTGCGCGTCCGTTCCGCCTGTTTCGGTCGCACGGGAGGGACGCGCTCCCGCGCGTCCGCATGTACCTATATCGGTCGCGCAAGCGCGACCCGACCCTCCTCCCGGTCAAATTGCGCGACTCTTCTTCGCGTGAACCTGCAGGATGGCGATTTCGGCGGGCGTCACGCCGTCGATGCGGCTGGCCTGCCCCAACGTGCGCGGACGGCGCGCAGACAGCTTCTGCCTGGCCTCCACGGAAATGCCCGGCAGGTCATAGTTGAAGTCATCAGGCAGAAGCCATTCCTCAAGACATTTAAGTCGTTCTGCCTGAACATGTTGCTGCTGAATATAGCCTGCGTAGCGCATGTCGATGCGCAACTCCTCCAGGACACGTGCGTCCAGCCGCGGCAGATTGGGCGTGCGGCCGTAGTCAAAGTCGGGGCGCGCAAGCAGCTCGAGGACGCTGTGTCCGTCCAGCCGGATGCCTGAGAGGGTGCGCCTCGCCGCCGCGATGTCCGCTTCCAGTTGCGCCACGCGGTCGCGCGCCTGCGCGGAGACGAGGCCGTATTGGTAGGCGAGCGGGACGAGGCGCCGGTCGGCGTTGTCCTGCCGCAGTTCGAGGCGGTATTCGGCGCGCGAGGTGAAGAGGCGGTAGGGCTCGATGATGTCCTTCGTGCAGAGGTCGTCGACCATGACGCCGATGAAGGCCTGGCTACGCTCCAGCACCAGCGGCGCGCCGAGGCCGCCCGCGAGGCGTGCCGCGTTGAGGCCCGCCAGAAGCCCCTGCCCTGCGGCCTCCTCGTAGCCGCTCGTGCCGTTGATCTGCCCCGCCAGGAAGAGCGTGGGATAGCGGCGCACGGACAGCGCGCCGTCGATCTGGTGCGGGAAGACGAAATCGTATTCGATGGCGTAGGCGTAGCGGGAGATGAAGGCCTTGTCGAAGCCGGGCAGCGAGCGGACCATCTCCCACTGGACCTCCACCGGCATGCTCGTGGACATGCCGTTGAGGTAGTACTCGTCGGTGGAATCGCCCTCCGGCTCCACGAAGATGTGGTGGCAGGGGCGCGACGAGAAGCGGACGATCTTGTCCTCGAAGGAGGGGCAGTAGCGCGCGCCGACGCCCTTGATGAGGCCCGAATACATGGCGGAGCGCTTCAGGTTCGCGCGCACGACCTCCGCCGTCTTCTCCGTGGAGTGCGTCAGATAGCAGGGGCGCGGCGGCAGGCGCAGGTCGCCGAAGAAGGGGAGCTCCTCCTCCGGCGGCGCAAAGGCGAAGCGGCGGCCGCTCGTGTCGGGCGGCTGCTCCGCCAGCTGGCTGAAGTCGATGGTGCGGCCGAGGACGCGCACGGGCGTGCCCGTCTTCAGGCGGCCAAGCTCGAGGCCGAGTTCGTCCCGCAGGAAGGCCGTCAGGGCGGAGGAGGCCTGGTCGCCGGCGCGCCCGCCAGGGACGGTCTGCAGGCCGAAATGGAGGACGGCGTTCAGGAAGGTGCCTGTGCAAAGCACGACCGCCTTGGCGCGCCACACGTCCCCGAAGGCGCTGACGACGCCATCCACCTGCCGTTGCGCATCTAGATGGAACGCAACGACTTCCGCCTGATGGACATCCAGATTGGGCGTGCGCTCCAGCAGGAACTTCATGCGCCGCTGGTAGAGGGCCTTGTCGCATTGGGCGCGCGGCGAATAGGCCGCCGGCCCCATGGATTCGTTGAGCATGCGGAACTGGATGGTGGTCGTGTCCGCGTTGGCGCCCATCGCGCCGCCCAACGCGTCGATTTCGCGGACGACCTGCCCCTTGGCGACGCCGCCGATGCAGGGGTTGCAGGACATCTGGGCGATGTGGTCGTTGTTGATAGTCAACAGTAAGGTACGTGCGCACGCGCGCGAAGCCGCCAAGGCTGCCTCGCAACCGGCGTGCCCGCCCCCCACAACGATGACATCATACATTCGTTCCATTGGAAAAAGAAAAGACCCGG
>CACZQQ010000443.1 GCA_902783355.1 uncultured bacterium | reverse complement strand
GGCGCTTGCCAGCGGTTACGCAAGGTCGCGCACCTTCGTGCGCTGCTGCTTCACAGTTTTCAATTGCCTACCCTCGTGGGGAACAAGCCTTCTATGTATTACGTGGTTTCAAAAACAACACAAATGGAAGCTGCTTTATGGCTTCAGCAGACCGTAGGCGACGTCAAGGCACTTCCGCGCCTTCTGGGTGACGGCGGCGAAGCCGAAGAGCTTGACGGCCTCACGGTAGAGCGCCTCCTGCGCGATGTCGCTGAAGTCGGCCAAGACTTCGCGCATGGCGTTCGCCAGTTCCTCGGGCGGTATTTCGTCGATGGCGCGGCGGGACTCCTCGTCGGCGCCGTTCGGCCGCCAGTCGCGGTAGGTCGCCGGATCCTGCCCCTGCCGCCAGAAGACGCGTTCGCCGTCGGTATGCGTCGTGCGCAGTTCGAAGGGCAGCGTCACCTCCAGGACGGCCTGGATGTTCTCCCCGACGCGCGTGAAGCCCCACGCCTTGAGGACACGCCGACGGAGAAGCTTCTCGCAGATTGGGCCTTCCTGCTGGACGACCTGCAGGAACTGCTCGCGGATGTATGGCCGCGTGCCTGTCTCGTAGAAGCGCTCCTGGTGCCGTCCGCAACGCAGCCGCACGGCGGCATAGGGTTCCTTCGGCGGCGCAGGAGGGGGCGGCGGCGCCGAAGGCGCGGGCTTCTTCTCCGCAACCGGCGTGGTGGGGGGCGAAGAAGGCTTCTTCGCCGACGGCGCAGGCGGATTCTTCGCGGCTTCGATGGCGGCCAGCAGAGCGGCCTCCGCCCGCGGGCGGTCAAGCGTCCAGTCCACGCTCCATGCCTGCCAGAGGTGCCAGCCGAGGCCCTTCAGGACGCCGTGGCGGATGTGGTCGCGGTCGCGCGCCGTCCACTGGGCGGCGTAGGCGGCGCCGTCGCACTCGATGCCCAGCAGGTAGTTTTCCGGCTTGTCGGGATGGCGCACGGCCAGGTCGATGCGGTAGCCGGAGCAGCCGACATTGCGTTCCACCGTGTAGCCCTTCTGCTGGAGGAAGGCGGCGATGGCAGCCGCCATGCCGCCGCTCGCCCCGTCTGCGGTCCCGCCCTTCTGCTGGATGTCAAGCCCCTTTTCGGCGTAGTCGAGGAAGCGCTTGAGATGCGCCGCGCCTGTGGCGCCTGTGCGCGACAGTTCGATTTGCGAGCCATGGACGGAGGAGAAGACGACGACCTGCTCCTTGGCGCGCGTGATGGCGACGTTCAGGCGGCGCTCGCCGCCCTGTCGGTTCAGCGGCCCGAAATTCATGGAGAACTTGCCGTCGGCGTCCGCCGCGTAGCCGATGGAGAAGAGAATGACGTCGCGCTCGTCACCCTGCACGTTCTCCAGGTTCTTGACGAAGGGCGGCTCGTCGTCCTGCTCGCTGAAGAAGCCCTCCAGCTGCGGATGGCGTCGGCGCTCCTCGTCCATCATGTCCTCGATGAGATTCCTCTGGGCCTCGCTGAAGGTGACGACGCCGAAGGAGCGGCGCCTGCCCGTGTTCGCCTCCAACTGCTCGAAGACGTATTTGACGAGGGCCTCGGCCTCCACGCGGTTGGTGCGGCTGTTGCTCTTGTCGTAGACGGCGCCGGGGACGAAGCGGAACTTGACGCCGAGGCGGTCGGAGGTGGAGGCGGCGGGGAAGGTGAAGAGGCGGTCGCCGTAGTAGTAGTGGTTGCTGAAGGAGATGAGGGACTCGTGGCGGCTGCGGTAGTGCCAGTTGAGGTAGCTGGAGTGGACGCCCGCCGCAAGGCATTCGTCCAGGATGCTCTCCATGTCCTCGATCTCCTCCGAGTCCTCCGCCTCTTCGCCTTCGCCCTTCTGGAAGAAGTTGGTGGGCGGCATCTGCTTGGGGTCGCCGACGACGATGAGCTGCCTGCCGCGCGCGATGACGCCGATGGCGTCCCACACGGGAATCTGGGAGGCTTCGTCGAAGACCACCAGGTCGAAGGGCTCCGAATCGGGCGGCAGGTACTGCGCGACCGACAGCGGGCTCATCAGGAAGCAGGGCTTCAGCGTCGCCGCCAGCGTCGGGATCTCCGCCAGCAGCTGGCGGACGGGCTTCTGCCGCATCTTCTTCTCGCACTCCCGCTTGAGAAGCCCCAGCTCCGTCCCTTCGGGGCACGGGCCGGAGCGCCGCCGCGGCAAGGTCGCCGCCAGCTTCGCGAAGACAATCTGACGCGTCAGCGCCATGTACTGGTCGTCCAGCTCGCAGAAGCGGGCGATGCGCTGCTCATGGGTCAGTCCGCTGAAATGCGCGAGGACGCGGTTGCCGGCCAGCAGCTGGTCGAGCATCTCCTTGGCGTAGGCCGCCTCGAAGACCTCGACGGCCTTGGCGAGGTCAATTCGCCGCGTAAGCAGCGCCGTCCCCAGCACATCCAGGCCGCTTTCCTTGATGTTAATCATTAACTTCTTGCAATGCAAGATGTTACGAATATCATGCCTGCGCCGCAGCAGGAGGTCTGCCCCTTGCTTGAGACGCTCCATCGCCGCCTCCTCCAGAAGGGGCGCGGCATAGGGACGCAGGGCTTCGCAGCACGTCTCGAACGCTGTCCAGGCCGACGGCAGGGCGTCCAGCGCGACGCGCGTTTCGCTGTTCGGCGCAAGGTTCTGCCTTGCGTTCGGCAGCAGGGTGCGCAAGCGAGCCAGGCAGGAGGCATGGGCGGCGTCCCTGCCCTCCGCCGCAATCCGAAGCGTCTCCAGGATAGCCTGCGCGGCGGCCGCCGCGGCCTGCGCCTGCGTCCAGTCGGTCGCCTCGCCGTTCCACAGATTGCCCAGGAGCGCCTGTGCGCGCGCCGCGCCCGCCTCATAGGCCGCCTGCGTCCGAATCAAGACGGCGAAATCGGGCAGGGCGTCGGTCAGCTCCTGAATGGTCAGCGCGGCGCCGCCGGCCTTCTTGAGACCCGCCAATTCCTTCAGGAGGGCGCGGTCCTTGAAGAAGCGGCTGATGAAGAAGGATTCGCTGTTGGCCTTCAGACGCGTGCCCAGCCCGGCCGTGTCCAGCTTGCCGACGGCCTCCAGGTTGTAGGCGCGCAACTTCTCCTTCAGGGCGACAAGGCCCTTGGCCGTCTCGGCGAAGCCCTCCAGGAAGTGGGCGTCCGCCGCGATGTCGTCCGTCAGGAGCGTCTCGGGGAGGTCGGGCGCGTCGACAAGGGCCTTCACGAGGCGGACAAGGCCCTCCACGGCGGCGCGTGTGGCGGGGAAGGGCAGTTCCAGCGCCTGCGCGACGGCGTGGCCTGCCTCCTCCAGCTCCGCCAGAGCCGTGAGAAGCGCCTCCGCCGCAGCGAGAAGCCCCCTCTCATGGGCAGGGGTCCATTCGGCGGGAGTGACGTAGGCCAATGCGTGGGTGGCTTCGGTCTCCAGAAGTTCGCAGGCGCTGGCGAAGTCGCGGACAAGCTGGGCGGTCTGCTCGCGCGCCTCGCGCGCCTGCGTCAGGCAGTCGATTGCAATGAGACCGTCCTGCGGCGGAGCCGCCTGCGCCAGCCGTGAGAAGCAGTCGTAGGCGGAGAGGCCGTTGGGGTATTTGCGGTGGAGCTCCGCCACATAGGCGTTGAGTTCGTCCCGCAGGGACTGCAAGGACGCCGTGAGGGTCTCCCACTCTTCAGGCGTGCGCGTTTCGGGGACGTTCAGCGCCTCGGCGAACTGCGCCAGCACTTCGCTCTTGCCGGACTTGTTGGAATGCAGTTCCAGACAGAAGGGCCTGAGACCGACGGAGGAGAGGCGCCGATGCACGACATCCAGCGCCGCCTTCTTCTCGGAGACGAAGAGGACGCGTCGGCCGACCGCCAGATTATGGGCGATGAGGTTGGTGATGGTCTGCGACTTGCCCGTGCCCGGCGGCCCGTGGAGCACGAAGGACTTGCCCATCGCCGAATAGAGGACCGCCGCGAGCTGCGACGAGTCCGCGCTCATGGGGCTGTAGAGGTTCTTCAGGTCGAGATGCCTCCCGATCTCCTCCGGCGGGAAGACTTCGACGCCGTCGTCGAAGATGCCGCCTCCCTCCACCAGATGCTTCACCAGCGGATTTTTCTTCAGCTCCTCCGCCCGCGCGGTCATGTCCGTCCACATGACGAACTTGCCGAAGGAGAAGAGTCCGAGGCGCGCCTCCGCGTGGACCGACCACCCCTCCATCCCCCTGACCGCCTGGCGGAAGATTTCCAGAATGCGGGCCACATTCACGCCGAAGGCGTCGGTGGGCAGCGGCGACAGGCCCGCCACCTTCAGGCGGAACTGGCTGCGCAGCAGCTCAAGGAGCGTCTCGTTGACGAGCGTCTCCTCGTCCAGGCGCGAAATGCGGATGCCCTCCGCGACGGACTTGCGCTGGAGGCGGATGGGCATCAGCAGGAGGGGGGCCATGTAGGACTTCTCCTCGCGCGGCGACACCTTCCATTCCAGGAAGCCGAGGGCGACGAAGAGGGTGTTCACGCCGCCTTCCTCCAGATCCGTGCGGCCCTGGCGGTAGAGCGCCTTCAGGCGGCGCGACAGCTCCGTCTGCGGCAGCGGCGACCAGAGGCGCTTCTGCTTCAATTCCTTGTCAAGCAACAACTTGACATCTGACCTGTAGGTCCCGTCCTGGGTGGAGACAAGCTCCTTGCACTTCTCCTCGCCCAGCAGGTCGGCCAGGCTCCCCAGGGTGATTGTCTCGTTGGCGGAGAACTTGTCCTCCAGCACGGCGATGTCGGGACACGAAAGCGGGATCACGAGCTTGGTGTCGCGCACATTGAGCAGGCGGTTGCGCAGGGAGAGGTCCAGCAGCCTCTGCGTCCAGCGCGCGATGCGGCCGCCCTGCGCGGATTCTCCTTCGACGGCAATCGGCGGCTCTTCGGCCGGCTCCGTCCGCGGCACCTTCACGCAGACCACCTCCGTCTGGTGTTCGTTGCCTGTATAGAATGTGCAGTAGTCGCCGTCGGGCGTGCCGACGGCGTTGACGTTGCCCGCGTGGTGGGCGTCCGCGCTGCCGGTGGCGACCACCTCCGGCTCCGGCCACGCCGTCGGATTGTCCCAGATGTCCGCCACGGCCGCCGTGCGGCATTTGAGGTCGCCGACGCCGCGATGGTAGTAGTAGTTGCGGACGGTGCGTCCGTCGGCGGAGAGGACGAGGCTTGGGGTCGACTGGCTGACGTCGCGGATGTTGGTGCGCATCGTCCGCCATGTCGCGCCGCTGTCTTCGGACTGTAGCTGGAACTGGCAGCGCTCCGGCACGTCCTCCAGCGGTTCCGCCCGCGCGATGGCCAGGAGGCGTCCGTGGCCAAGCCAGACGCACGACGGCTCCGTCGGCCACTGTGTCCGTAGCAGGCCGTCCGCGATGGTCTTCTGCTCCCATGTGAGGCCGTTGTCGCGGCTGACGAGCGTCCCCCAGGCGTTTTCAGGCAGGTCGCGGTATTGTCCCGCGAACCACAGCGCCATGAGGCCGATGTCTGGCACGGCGAAGATGTCTGTGATCTGCATGGGCATGGGGTCGAGTCGCAGGGAGGCCACGCGTGTGAAATTGAGGCCGTCGGCGGTGCGGTAGAGGTCATGCCAGCGGTCGTTTCCGATGCAGCGCACCCACAGGAGCATGGCGCCTTCCAGGTCATGGCCCTTGCCGATGGCGGATTCGCAGTAGACCGGCGTGTTGACGACCTTTACCTCCGGCTCCCATGTGAGGCCGCCGTCAAGGGACCTGCGCGCATAGACGCCGCGGCAGCGTTCGTCGATGCGGTGCTCCAGGCCACGGCTGTAGGCGCAGACCACCACGTCGCCGATCGTCTCGACAAACGGCCATGAATTGTAGCCCTTGATACCTTGTACGACGCTGCTCTGCATCTCGCTCATGGTCGTCCTGCCTTATTTGAGGGCCGCCGCGCTCTGGACGGTTTCCCAGTTGTCGCGGAAGGCGGCTTCCAGTTCCGCCTGTGCCTCCTCGCGCCGCCCTGCCGCCACGAGTTCCTCCGCGCGGGCGAGCGCCATCTCGTGTCTTTCTCTAACTTGTTTATCCAGAAGTAGATACGCAGAATCATCCGCCTCGGGGTAATTCACATGCCGCCTGAAGGCGCCATCCATGAAACGGCCGTCCATCAGTTCGGATGGCAGGTCGCGGATTGTCAGCGGGACGGGCATGAAGAGGGTGTGGGCGGGCGGGCCGAAGGCGAACCAGGCGGTGCTCAACTCCCGCGGATGGGTACGGTGGAGGGTGAATGTGACGGCCGAACAGGTGCTGCGCACGCAGACGGGCATGGTGCCTTCGTCTGTGCCGCGGTAGCGCGAGGCGGCGGCGACCAGCGGCAGCGTGACCTTGCCGTCCTCCGCCCGTAGCGCCTGGCGCACGGCGAATTCGCGCAAGTAGTTGTTGTTGATGTGCTTGGCGGAATCCTGCACAAACGGCAACATTTCCGGATAATGCCATGTGTTGGCGCGCACGGCCAGTCCGTCCGGCACTTCGTATGCGGCGAAATGCGTGGCGTCGTGCTCGACGATGAAGGCGCGCCGCGCGTCCGCGACCAGCCAGATAGAGCCCCTTTTGCCGTGCGTGTAGGCGCCGTCGGCGACAAGGTCGTGCAGCTGTGCGACGGCCGAAGCGCTGTCGTCGCACTCCTCCAGCAGGATGCGGCACAGTTCAGGGGTCGTCAGCCCCGAATCGTTGCTGGCGGCGCTGCTGGAGCCGCTGTTCATCACAACCGCCAGCGCGCATTCGTTGATGCCCATGCAGGGCGACAGGACCCCCAGGTTGCCAAGCCCGAGCCAGGCGTTCTTCCCCTTGACGGCTCGTCTGTTCAGCCCGAGCGACTTGGTGGTCGCATCGCGGTTCTTGTGCAGGATGAGGCCGCCCGTCGCGGAGAAGGAGGGCATGACAATCCAGCTGGTGCATTCATGGGGCGGCGGCGCGGAGAGGCTGTCGCCGATGAACTGCAGCCATTCGGCGGTGCCTGACGGCCAGCCGAACACCTTTTCCATGGCCGCGTACTCCTCCAGCCAATGCGGCGCGTACTTTTCGACGAAGCGGTGGTGGACTTTCAGCCGTTCGCGTTGCGCTTCCGTCAGGCGGGCGGCCTTCTTGGCCGCGGCCTCCACCTGCGGCAGGGTGTGCCAGTTGCGCGAGATGTATGATTCAATGTCGTTGGCCATGAGGGAGAAGCTCATCATGAGGACAAGAAGGAGGTTGAAACGGAAGGCAAACGGGGCAAAGGGGCCGGCGGTGCAGCTGGCGCCTCTTGCGGTCGCCGATGGAAAATTGCGCAAAAGCATTAGCATCTCTGGGATTCTCTGGGATTCTCTGCGGAAACGGCTTTTGGCGTGCTATCTTAAGGGGCGGTTGGGCGGGGGGTGGGTACCCCCCGCCCAACCCCCCACCCCTATTCGCGCAAGGGCGAAATTTACGATGCCGGACGAATGTACAGACTATGGTGCAGTTTGAAGGACCCACCCCCTCCTCGCGCAGGCAAGTCATGGAAAGTCTGGCCAGCCTGAAAGTCAGACTCGTAACAACCCTTCCTCGCGCAGGCAAGTTCATGGAAAGTTTGGCCAGCCTGAAAGTCAGACTCGTAACAACCCCCTCCTCGCGCAGGCAAGTTTATGGAAAGTCTGGCAAGCCTGAAAGTCAGACTCGTAACAACCTTCCTCGCGCAGGGACGGGTTCGCAGGGACGGGGGTTCGCGCGCGCGAAATCTCAAATGCAACGGACACCTTGCATAATTTAGCATGGGGCAACTCTTTTACCATGCGTTGCACGCGTGTCTTGCAGGGGATGGAAGGAGTTTTCTTGCCAATGGAATGCGAGAAGCCCTGCCATCCGGAAAGGCAGCCGCGTCATTGACGGCGCTGTTTGGCTACGCGCCAGGCCAGACGGCCTGAAAAACTGCTTGGTCGGAGCCGCGGGTTTCGCTCCGCCGCTTTGCGGCCCTGCTCTACCCGCAGCCATCTTCCCTCGCACCTATAGCGCACTCTTTTCGGCGGGAAAGACCTTTCGCATTTCAGGAAGAGAGAGCGTCGGGCGTGCGCACGCCCTCATCGCCCCTCATGGGGAACAGCGTTCAGCGACGATTAAAAGAAGCGCTATTCGGCGGTTTGGGGGCGCATGCGCCAGAGCCAATAGCATCTATCGGGCTCGAGAAGAACATTGCCGCCGTCCTGCAGGCGACGCAACGCGAAAGTGCCGTCCGCCAGAATCGTCTCCACGGACATGGCGACGGTTCCCTCCGGCAGGGCGGTCTCCTCCGTCGGCGCAATGAAGGACCATCCCGCCGAATCCCTCAGGCGGTATTTGCTTTCACGGACGCCAGTGATGGTCAGCGCAACCGCATGCGGCTGCCGCCTATGGACGAAATAAGCACCTGGCTGCGTAAGAGTTGCGGGGGCAAAGACATTGCCAAGCCATTTGTAGGCGCCACCGTCTGCGGCGGCTGTCAACGCCGCGAAGGACTTGCCGTCGGGATAGAGCGTCAGCGGCAGCGGCGTCCAGCCGGAGGACAGCGCGAGTTGCTGCTCGACCAGACTGCCTGCATCGGTTTCAGGGCTTCCCTTCTGCGTCGCGGCACGCCAGCACGCCAGCATTGCGTCGCGCACGCGCCGGATGCGCTCCAAGGCCGCCGCGTCGTCCGCCAAGGCCGTCTCGGCCTCCTGCCACGCGTCCAGCCGCTGCGTCATTGCCTGCGCCGAAAAGTCGTCCACGATGGCGCCGTAAATCAGCTGTTTTTCCACGACAGGGGCGGTGCCGTCGGCGATGCGCAGGAGGCCGCTGGCCTCCTCGTCCTCAAGATAGACCCTGCCGTCGGCGTCAGTGCGTTCCGACATGAAACCGCCCTCTGCCGTCTCCAGGCAGACCGCGGCGTTGACGAGCGGCGCGCCGCCCGAGGTCACTGTCACCACGGTCATGCCGCCGTCCGCCGCGGCCTCCACATCCATTCCCTTATTATAAGGTGCAATGCGCGGGAGGGCGGAGGCGTCGCCATAGAGGTGCATGACATGGGCCTGGTAGAGGGCGTCCGCATGGGCGTAGTAGTTGCTGCCGTAGTTCTGGTAGTAGGTGTCGCAATAGCCGATGGAGGCGTTCAGCGCAATCAGGAAGAGCGCGCCGTCTGAAAGCGGGCGGCCTTCATCACTATCTGATTCCAGTTGAATGAGTTGCGTTATTTTCTCCAGCATGACCATGGGCGGATGCCAGTAGGTGGCGTTGGTGGCGGCGATGACCGCCGCCGCGCCGGAGACGCCGTCCGCCGGATTCAGCAGCGCCGCCGCGAGGCACATCTCGCCTGGCAGGACAGAGGTATGGCTGTTGGCGTCGTATTCTGTGCCGTGGTCGAGATTGCCGGCATGGCAGACAGGCGCGATGACGAAGGGGCGCGCGGCCCCGTTGGACAGCAACTGCGCCCGGTAGGCGTTGAAGCCCGTGAAGGTCAGCGCCGTGCATGTGCCGTGCCCTAGATAATACATGAGGGAGGCGCCCTCGTCCAGAGCAGACTGGACGGCCGCCGCGTTCTTCTGGGGCGTGTCGGGGAAGATGACCTCCGTCTCCGCGAGGACGCCGCCCAGATGCGCGTCGTCCATGAGGCCCGCGATGAACGCATGGTCCGTCACGTTCTTTGCGCTCTGGCCTGGATAGAGGGCCATCGGGGAAGAATCGCCGCTGCCCACGAAGAGGCCGCGGCCTGGCCACGCCGCCTTGTCGGAAGAAGCCTCCAGCGGCGCGCCCTGTTCCGTCTCCATGAGGCGCGCCAGCGCGCTCTCCAGCGATGCTTCGTCAGGCACGGGCAGCCGCGAGAGCATCGCGTCCATGTATTCGAGGTCTCCTTCTCCGGCGAGGAGGGCGTAGGGCGTGTCGGAGGCGACATGCTCATACGTCGTGTTGTAGGAGGTGATGCTGGCGCTCCGCTGGAAGGGCGGCAGCATCGCGTAGTCGCCCACCAGCAGCAGGTGCGTGAAATTCCGTTCAGGATCGTCGTAGGCTTCCTGAAGGAAGGCTTTCATCGCGGCGGGTTCCTCGCCGGTCTCCGCAGGGAAACCCGCCGTCTGGACATCGAAGCCCAAGGCGCGCTTCCATTGGATAAATTCTTGCAGCGCATAGAGATCGCGCCAGCCGTCTGGAACGACAACCATGAGGCGGCCGCAGGCACCCGCCGCCGCCGCGCCGCGCGCAGGCGCCTTCAACTGCGGCCCGTTGAGGAACTGCAACCGCTGGACGGCGCCCCAGTCGGCATCCGCGTCCAGCCGCGCGCTCTCGTTGAGCGTGCTCTCCAAGACGATTTCGCCGGAGCGCACGATGGAGACGCCGCCACGCACCGCGTCATACTGGAAAGGCGTCACGGAGATGCCCACGCCGGCGACGCCGCGCACCTGGTACTGCGCCACGATGTTGACTGTCTGCGGCGGCCAGACGCCGCCTTCGTAGTAGATGGGCGAGGGCACGGGATCCGCCGGCGCCTCTTCCGTTCGCTTCACGGCTCCCGTGCCGGGCGGCGGAATGACGCCGCTGAGGAACTGGCTGTCGCCGGCGGCCAGCGTGACGCGGCCGCTGTAGCCTGGCGGCAGCGCGATGTCCGTCCGCCACGCGGGCAGCGACGGCGCGCCCGCGACGGAGAGGAGGCCTGGCGCGTCGGCGACAATCGCCTGCCACGACGTGCCGTCCTCGCGGGCGACCTCTTCCAGATGGTATTCAGGCAGCTCGAAGCGGATGCGGATGCGTTCGGGCGTATGCTCCACCAGCGTGAAGGGACCCTCCTGCGCCAGCGGCTCGCCCGCCTCCTCGAACGCAGCCACGTGCCGCACGGCGACAGGCAGCGCAGGCGCGGCGGAGTTGCCGGAGGGCGCAGCCGACGGCGCCCTCTGCGCACCCTCGCGCACGGCGGCCTCGCCACCGCGCGGGCACAGCCATACGCCCAGAAGCGCCGCCAGAAGAACGGCCGCCGCCGCCATCAGAAGGTGTTTTTTCCGTTTATTGCTCATTGCGTTTTCCAAGTCCACTGCCAATGCCCTGTCCCACAAGTCCCATGCAATCGCCTACAGCAACAGACATCCCCCGCCAAGGCGCCTTTGCCGGGGAGGCCAGCTGCTGAAGAGAAGGGGGGGCAAATGGGACAGGCGAGACAAGTGGGACGGGGCTTTCCGTCACACAGGCCTACGCAGTCGCTTTCAGCCCAAGGCCTTTCCTACCGTTTCACGCGGGCGTTGCCGCCCCAGATGCTCCAGACCTGCTCTTCGTCGGCAGGCTGGGCGTAGTCGGTCAGATGGGTGGTGGCCAGCGCGCCGGTCGCCCAGCCGAACTGGATCCACTTCTCGGGCTCCCAGCCCTTCAGCATGGCATAGAGGAAGCCGCCCACGAAGCCGTCGCCGCCGCCGATGCGGTCGAGCACATGGATCTCGCGCGGCTCGACGACGGACCACTGGCCGTCGATGTTGGTGATGGCGCCCCACTTGTGACAGTTGGCGTGCACGACCTGCCGCAGCGTCGTCGCAAAGGCGGCGGCGTTGGGATAGGCGGCCTTGACGCGGTTGACCATCTCCTTGAAGCTGTCGATCTTGGCGGCGATGTCCTTGCCTCCGGCCTCCGGGCCCTGGATGCCCAGGCACAGCTGGAAGTCCTCCTCGTTGCCGATGAGGACGTCCGCGATGGAGGCGATTTCGGTGAAGATGGCGTGCAGCTCCTGCTCGCGGCCCTTCCAGAAGGAGGCGCGGTAGTTGAGGTCGAAGGAGACGCGGGTGCCGTGCTTCTTGGCGGCGCGCGCCAGCTCCAGGCAGAAGCGGCTCGTCTCGGGCGAGAGGGCGCCGATGAGGCCGGAGAGATGCATCACCTTGACGCCCTCCTGGCCGAAGATGCGCTCCAGGTCGAAGTACTTGACGTCAAGCAGGCGGCCGACTTCGCCGGCGCGGTCGTTCTGCACGCGCGGGCCGCGGGCGCCGTAGCCCGTGTCCGCCAGGTTGAACTGGTGGCGGTAGCCCCACGGGCCGCCCTGCTCGATCTCGGGCCCCTCGTAGTCCATGTGGCGCCCCGCCAGGTTGTCCTTGATCATGCGGGCGATGGGGCTGTCCTTCACGAAGGCGGTCAGCACCTTGACGGGCATGCCCAGGAAGGCGGGAATGCTCGCCACGTTGCTTTCGGCGGAGGTCACCTGCATCTTGAAGGTGTCCGAACAGTGGAAGGGCTGGCTGTCGGCGGGGGTCAGGCGGACGCCCATGCTGGTCGGCACGAGCATCGCGTATTTGGCATCGGAACGGAATTCCATGGGAGACTCCTGATTCTAGTTGGGGGTGGGGATTACAACATCGTTCGGCGCTTGTACATATATATAAGATAGCACAGGAACCGCGTGGCGGGAGGCCTATTCCTGCGGCGGCAGGGGCACATAGCCAGTCTTCTCGACCAGTTCCTGCCCCTGCGGCGACAGCATGAAGTCCACGATCCGCCGCTCGTTCTCCGTGCGCGGATGCACGGTGACCATGTAGGCGGTGGCCACCAGCGGATAGCGGCCGCTGCGGATGTTCTCCACCGTCGGGGCGATGCCGTCGATGGAGAGCAGCTTGATCTGGCTGTTGCGCAGCAGTTCGGTGGCGTAGTAGCGGAAGGAGAATCCCAACGCGGCGCCGTAGTTGCGGTAATTGGCGGTGTCGTTGATGATTTCGCCCATGCCGCCGACGCGGTCCTCCTTCAGAGGCGGCATGATGGGCGTATCCCCCATCAGCTTCTGGAGGGTGGTCTGGCTGCCGCTGCCCTCGTTGCGCTGGAACGGAATGATTTTCGTGCTCTTCGGCGCGCCGACCTCCTTCCAGTCCGTGAGGCGGCCCGCGTAGATGCCCCTGATCTGCTCCGTGGTCAGATTGTCGACGGGATTGCGGGCATTGACGTAGAAGACGAAGGCGTCGCGGCAGAAGGGCGTCATTTCGTAGGCGAGCCCCTTCGCCGCCGCGTCCGCCTGCTGCTTGGCCGACGGCGCCAGCGCGAAAATCATATCTCGTTTGCCCTCGATGAGTTCGTCATAGATGACATCGGAGCCGTCCAGCCAGAGATAGGCCTGGTTGTCCGTCTCTGCCGGCGTGTACATCGCCTGCGCCATGGCGGCATAGACGGGATAGAGGGCCAGGGCGCCGTTGAGGCGCGGCGTGGGTTCCTCCGGCAGAAGGCCCTCCGCCGGAGGCGCGACCTCCACCAGCAAATTGCCTTCGCGGAAGGGCATGTAACGCCACCAATCCATCTTCGACGTCACTACGGGGAAGCGCCCCACCGTCCACCACCGCCACAAGGCACGGCCGCCGATCGCCAGGGCGCCACACAGCATCAGCACATAGGAGACGCGGCGCACGCGCCGCAGCCGCCAGATGACGCCGACGGAGCAAAGCGCAAGTCCCACGCAGAAGCAGAACCACAGCAATGGTATCCATGTATGGTCGCGGCTGCCGAAGAGGAGGGCAAGCATTCCGGCAAACCAGACATAAAGGAGCACGAAGGCCGCCGCCAGCTGCAACGGCAGCTTGACTAGCAACGCAATCGCGAGATGGTTCTTGCCGGAATCGCCCATCCTTTACTCTTGGAAATTGCGCTTGAGGGCCCAGAGGCCGAGGGCGGGGTTGCTGATGTAGAAGAGCTCCTCGCCGTCGACGGTGTTGAAGCCGTCCTTCAGCGTGGCGACGTGGTATTTCTCCATCATGGCGTCCAGGTCGCCGTACTCGAAGCCGACGGAGCGGATTTCGTCGGCGGACATTTTGGGGCCCGGGCAGTAGGTGATGGTGAAGCGGCCTTCGGAGGAGCCGTGGATGAGGTGGGCGGCGCCGCCGAGATTGTCGCGGATGTCCTGGTTCTCGCGGACGGCCTTCAGGGTGGCGGGCGTGCCCTTGTAGCCGTATTTGCGGATGAGGGCGTCCATCTGCTTGTCCTCGCCGAATTCGCGGAGGCCGGGCGCCAGCACGATGAGGTCTCCGTGGTCGGCGATGGCCATGCGCGTGCGGTAGATGGCCTTGTTGCCAAGCCATGTGCTCGTGAACTCGTTGGGGTCCAGATAGACAATGACCTTCTTCAGCGGCTCGTCCAGCAAGGTCAGATTGGTCTCGACGCAGACTTTGGCGGCGGCGTTGAAGACTTCGACGCCCGTGCCGGAGAAGAAGCCGCGCATGGCCATCTGGCCGGTGGCCTCGTCCCGCGCCATCACCGTCAGCATGAAGACCAGCGGCCGGTCGGCGAGGAAGGTGTCCACGCCGTAGTTGAAGAGGCGGCGCACGGGCGTGTCGGCGCGGCCCATCAGCTTCTCCATGTCGGAGACCGCCCCCAGGAAGTGGGACTTGTTGATGATGTCGGGGCCGCCCACGCCCACCATGATGTTCTTCGTGTAGTTCGCAAGGCCAACTACTTCGTGCGGAACAACTTGGCCTATTGAGAGAATCAGGTCGTAGTCGTCGAGGAGGCGCTTGTTGACGCCGATCTCGACGCTGTAGTCCACCTTGCCGCCGGAAAGTTCGCGCAGCATTTCGGAGGGCGCGGTCCCCAGCGGCACGACATCGTGCCGCCAGTCGTGGACGAAGAAGGCGCTCTTGGGAATCTCCTTGCCGAACATCATCTCCAGCTGCGCGTCCGTCATGGGGTTGTGCGTCCCAAGCGCGGGCATGATGTCGATGTCGCAGCGGCCGTGGTATTCCTCCCAGATGATCTGCGTGATGCGGCCGGCGCGCGAGTTGAGGCGCGTGTGGTCGGGCGGCAGGAGCAGCAGGCGCCTCGGCGTCCTGCCGCTCCTCTCGATGGTCTGGCGGACAAGCGTGCGCAGCTCCTCGTCGGAGATGTTCGTCGTCGCCGAACCGCGTTCAATGTAGATTCCCATGGCGTCCTTCTTCTTGGCCTTCTAAGCGTTGTAGGTGCCGGAGACGGTCTTGCCGCTTGTCTCCGTCCATTCCGTGTGGAAGAACTGGCCGCGCGGCTTGTCGACGCGCTCGTAGGTATGCGCGCCGAAGTAGTCGCGCTGCGCCTGGAGGAGGTTGGCGGGCAGGCAGGCGGAGCGGTAGCCGTCGTAGTAGGCGAGCGCGCTGGAGAAGGCGGGCACGGGCACGCCCGTGAGCACCGCCTGCGAGACGACCTGGCGCCACGACGAGGCGCACTTGGCGATGGCGGCGCTGAAGAAGCCGTCCAGCAGCAGGTTGTCCAGCGCGGGATTCTTGTCGAAGGCCTCCTTGATCTTCTCCAGGAAGGTGGCGCGGATGATGCAGCCGCCGCGCCACAGCAGCGCGATTTCTCCGTAGTTGAGGCTCCAGTTGTACTCCTTCGCGGCCAGGCGGATCAGCTGGAAGCCCTGCGCGTAGGAGCAGATCTTGGAGGCGTAGAGCGCCTGACGAACATCCTCGATGAACGCCTTCTTGTCGCCCGTGAAGGGAACCGTTTCCTCTTTGATGATTTTGGAGGCGGCGACGCGCTCTTCCTTGATGGCGGAGAGGCAGCGCGAGAAGACCGCTTCCGCGACGGTGGGGGCAGGCGCACCCAAATCCAGCGCGCTCTGGCTTGTCCACTTGCCCGTGCCCTTCTGGCCCGCGGTGTCCAGAATGATGTCCGCGACCGCTTTGCCCGTCTCGGGATCCTTCTTCGTGAAGATCTCGCTGGTGATTTCAATCAGGTAGCTGTTGAGCTCACCTTTGTTCCACTCCGCGAAAACCTCGTGGAGTTCCTGCGTGTTGAGGCCGAGAATCTGCTTCATGATCCAATATGCCTCGCAGATCATCTGCATATCACCGTATTCGATGCCGTTGTGAACCATCTTGACATAGTGGCCCGCGCCGTTGTCCCCGACCCACTGGCAGCAGGGAACTCCACCCGCAACCTTCGCGGAAATCGCCTGCAGAATCGGTTTGACGAAGGGCCAGGCCTCCGCATTTCCGCCAGGCATGATGGCGGGGCCGTTCAGTGCGCCTTCTTCACCGCCAGAGACGCCCG
>CACZQQ010000442.1 GCA_902783355.1 uncultured bacterium | reverse complement strand
TCGCTTCACAAGGCCTTCAGGCAGAACGGCTCAGAACTCCTCCAGGGCCTTCAGGAGGCGGTCGTCCGCCGCGATGTCGCGTCCGCGCGTGGTGAGATAGCCGCCCGTCATGAGGGCGCTGACGCCTGAAAGCATCAGAAGCCCCTGGAAGTCCTTCATCAAGGTCTCGCGTCCGGCGCAGAACTTGACCATGATGGAGGGGTTAATCAACCTGAAGAGGGCAAATGACTTGGCGGCCTCCGCAGGCGAAAGGGGCGGCTGGCTCTCCAACGGCGTGCCCGGTATGGCCAGAAGCACGTTAAGCGTGGCGCCCTCGACGCCGAGTTCGTGGATGGCGTAGGCCATGTCCACGCGGTCCGCCCAAGTCTCGCCCAATCCGTAAATTCCTCCAGTGCAATTAGTTATGCCATATTTCTTTGCGAGGCGGATGGTATTGAGCTTCTCTTCCATGGAATGCGTGGTGGCGACGAGGTCGCCGTATCTGGCGGGATTCGTCTGCAGATTCATGTTGTAGCGCCAGACGTGGTGTTCCGCCAGCAGCCTGACGCACTCCTCCGAGAGGATGCCCAGGGCCACGCAGAGTTTCATGTCGGGCAGCTCCCTATGGAGCAAGTCCATCGTCTCCAAAATCTTGTTAAAGTCCGCGTCCGGCTTCGCCCAGCCGCGCCCCGACGTCACGTAGCCGAAGATGCGGACGCCTTGGGCATGGACGGCCCTGGCGGCCTCCAGGACCGCCTCCGGCGCCAGCAGCGGATGCGTCTCTATGCGGGCATGGTGGTGGGCGCTCTGGGCGCAGAAGCGGCAGTTTTCGCCGCAGAGGCCGCATTTGGCGTTGACGATGGAGCAGCTTGGAAAGGGCTGCGAGAATTTTCGCTTCACCTTGTTGGCCAAGGAGATAAGGTCAAGCAGGTCGTCGCCGTGGATTTCCGCGGCGAGAGCGAGCGCCTCCTGCCTGGAGAGCGCGACGCCCTCCAGGACCTTGTAGGCGTCTTCGACAAGAGGATGGAGCATGGGAATCAGAGGCCGAAATATTCGCGGTAGCGGTCGTAGAGGTGGCCGGCGGAGGGGTACATGGAGTTGGGGCTCATGAAGTGGGAGAACTCGAAGGTGATGGCCTTGGCGAGGCCGGCGCGGTAGGCGGCCGCCAGCTTCAGCAGCATCTTCTCCCATTTGATGGGCAGGAACTTGATGGGCATGTCGCGGTCGAAGCTCTCGCAGTTCGTCCACGACTGCATGCCGTACTTGTTGGCCAGGTCGCGGTTGAGGACGAGGAAGTCGGAGAGGTCGTCGTAGTCGCAGTGTCCGTCCTGGAAGGCGATGGCGTCGACGGCGCCCTGGAGGCCGGCGAGGATCTCGTTCCAGTCGCGCTCATGCTCCGCCAGCGAGATGGACTCGCTCTTGTTGATCTGGGCACCGAAGGCGCTGACAGCCTTCCGGCCGTCGATCCACGGGGAGATGAGGACCGGAAGGCCGCCGGAGAGTTCCTTGCAGGCGCGGCCGACCTGCGCCAACAGTTCGATGACGCCGGCCTTGCGGCGGCTGATCTCCTGCGTCAAATACCAGCCGCTGAAGGCCTTGCGGTTTCCATAGCGCTTCCAGGCCTCTTCGACGAAGGGCAGGTTCACGTCGATCTCCTTCTGATATTCGCCGTTGACCCAGTACTCGCCTGAATCGTAGGTGCCGAAGTAGAATTTCATGTCGAACTGCTCCGCCAGCGTCAGGAACATGTCGATGAGGTCCACGGGCGGCGTGTAGCCGCCGCGCTTCTCCTGGAGGACCTTCGACGGGAAGGTCATCCAGCGCTTGTGGCCGGCGCGGATGACGATGACCGTGTCGATGCCCATGGCCTTCATGGAGGCGAAGTCGCGCTCCCACTCGCGGACGCCCCAGTTCTGGTGGGGGATGTCGTGGGAGATCTCGTCCAAATAGGTTCCGGTGACGGGCAAGGCGGCGATGTTTGACATGGCAGATGATCCTCCGTTGGCTGAAGTGTTGCGGGAAATCGCCTTAATTTAAGCCGCCCCGCACGCCTT
>CACZQQ010000441.1 GCA_902783355.1 uncultured bacterium | reverse complement strand
CTACGTACTTTATATCATGAAACACAGTTTGCCCGCGCGCGCGGCAATAGTGTGCTGTTTAAAGTTCGGGGCATGGAAGGTGGGATTCCAGGATGATACGACAAAGCCGCGCACGATGGCGCGGCTTGCGGCGCTTGAAAAGATGAAAAAATGACCGCGCGCCGGATAACCGGCGCGCGGCTGTGAGTTATTCTATTCCAGCAAGAACTTCACCGTATGGTCGAAGTTGCGCTGGCAGGCTTCATGTCAGGAGGTGGAAAACCTCCAAGGGCCCTAGTTGGTCAGGTAGGGGGTGTAGACAGACCTGAGTTCGGCGGCGTTCAGGATGGTGTTGAGGGGTTCGGGCATGTAGGATTCCACATGGCCGTCCATAAAGGTGAGGTTGCACCTGTAGCCATGACGGAAAGTGTAGATGGTGGAGTGATTGCCGGCTGCCACCTGCCTCTGGTTTGTGTTGTCCCATGTGTCAGCGATGCCGGGGAAGCCTGCGGCGTTCTTGAGCATCTTGAGGTTGAGGGCACGGAAGGCGTTGTCGGCGATGTACTTCTTGCCGTTTTCAAAGTCAATGAAGGCACCGTAGGTGTAGTAACAGCCATAGGTCATGAGGGTGTGGCGGATGTCGGCGCCGTTGCCGGGGTTGGTCCAGAACTGCAGTTTGGTGGAGATGGCTGGGCAGGAGCAGCTGTTGGAGTCCTTGGCGATGTAGCCCTGGACCATCAGGTGGCCGCCCCAGTAGTAGCTGAACGGACGGTCGTTGCCGCTGTAGGCCCACGCCTCGTTCTCCAGGAAGAGCATGTCGTTGTTGTCCAGCGCGTAGGTCTGAAGCGCCAGCGCATTCTGCTTCAGATTGTTGACGCAGCTGATGGCGCGGGCCTTCTCGCGCGCCTTCGCCAGCGCCGGCAGAAGCATCGCCGCCAGAATCGCGATGATGGCGATGACAACCAGAAGCTCGATCAGGGTGAAGTGTTTTCTCATGGGGATTTTCTCTATGTTGTTCTACCTGAATGAGTTATAGAAGGCGCTATTCGGGGGGGGGTAGAGGCCTCCCCGAAGGATGCATGGAAGGGCGGTCAGGCTAGTTGCCCTTGATCGTCCAGAACTTCTGCTCGATGGCGATGTCGTGGGTGATGGACTGGCCCACGACGAAGCGGTAGGGCTCCACGTGGCCGTCGCACATCAGCAGGTTGTTGCCGTTGTCGTGGAAGTTCTCCGCGTAGTAGGGGTAGTTGGCGTTGTAGGTGTAGTAGACCAGCAGGGGGTAGGCGTAGTCGTTGAGCATCTCCATGAAGCTGATGCAGTAGGAGGGGTTCTGCACCTGCGCCAGCGGGCGCTCCTTGTCCTTGTAGTTGTAGCTGCCGTGCACGCCGAAGCCGTCCTCGTACTTGTAGTTGTTGTTGACGGAGACGGTGGGGCCGTAGGTGTAGGGGAAGGCGTTGGAGGTGTGCCTGGGGTTCATGGGGCAGTGGATCTTGCTGAGGGGATGCTGCGTCCAGGAGGCGGGCAGGGGTGCCACGATTGGGCCGATGAAGTACCACCACTTGGCCTGCTCGGTGTTGTTGTCGCCGCCACGGGTCGGGCAGACGATGTCGTTGTTCTCTTGCGCGTAGATCTGCTCGTAGAGGCCCAGTTGCTTCATGTTGTTGACGCAGGTGATGGCGCGGGCACGCGCGCGCGCCTTGGCCAGCGCCGGCAGAAGCATCGCCGCCAGAATCGCGATGATGGCGATGACGACCAGAAGTTCAATCAGGGTGAAGGATTTCTTCATGGGGAATTGCTCCAAGGTTGTTTATTTGGGGATTTTCTAGGGAACTGATACTATTCTAAACCATTTTCCGTGAAAAATCAAGGGGCGGGAATCTTTTTTTTTGAAAAAAGCCGTCAACGCGGCAGATGCACGATGTCGATGACGTCGATCCACTCGGCGTCGGGATCGTTGGCGATGTATTCGATCTTCTGCTCCAGCTGCCGCCACATGCCCTCCGAATCCATCATCTCGTAGCTGTGCCCCCAGAAGTAGAAGACGCCGGAACCCTCTTTGGCGGCACGGTACTTGTCGAAGAAGAAGCTGTCCTGGAAGTGGCAGGAGGAATTGAGGCGCAGCGGGTGCTTGTAGTCAAGGACGTTCTGCGTGTTTTCGACGGTGCGCCCGTATTCGAAGCCCGCCTCCAGCAGCATGTCGGCGGTGCGGTCGGTGACGACGCCGCAGGGCCAGGCGAAGCCGTGGCAGGGGCGCTGGAAGAGATCCTCCAGATAGTGGCGCGCGTCAAGGGCCGCCTTGAGAAACGCCTCGTCGGAGACGGTGCCGACGGTTTCATGCTTCCAGCAGTGGGAGGCGACCTGGAAGCCGTCGTAGACCTGCGTGAGTTCGCCGGCGGCCAGCTTGCCGGGCCGGAAGCCGCGGCAGCTCCAGTTGGATTCGCCCGAGGCCAGCCAGGAGGGCTCGACGCGCACGGCGCCATGGTTGCCTGGATTCAGGTTGAAGGTGGCTTTCGCATGGTTCCTGCGGAGGATCTCCGTCAGGCGTATGTCGGTGACGATGCCGTCATCCCAACACTGGGCGACTTTGACTTTGCTCATGAATGAAACCCTCTATCTTCTATTGTACGCGCGCGAGGCTAGCCTTGGTAAACGATGGGGGCCGTCCAGGCGTAGTGCCCTTGGGCGTCCTTCAGCTGAAGGCGGAACCAGCGCCTCTTGCCGTCCTTGAGAAGCGGTATCCGGACGGTCGTCAGCTCCTGCGTGCCCGTGCACGGCCCCTCCTTGTCGGCGAAGGCGACTCCGTAGCCGCGGCTCGGGTTCGTGAGGCCGATGACCTCCGTGCAGGGAGAGAAGTCCGCTTCGAAGACGCCGTCCTGGAAGGAGAGGCGCGTGATGACGGGGCCCTGCGAAGCGTAGAGGCGCCCCGCCTTGAGCGCCGCCAGCAGCGCCGCCGGCGACTTGTCCTCGGCAAGGATGTATGTCCAGCCCTGGAAGAGGTGGAGGGCGCTGTGCGTGTCGTCCACGGCGAGGGCAGGGTAGACCAGCCCCATGTCGCTGAGCTCGTCCCATGTCTGCATGTTGAAGGCGCGGCCGATGGGGCGGCAGGAGGAGTTGTAGACCTCGACGCCGTCGAGGTTGCGGATGGCGGCGACCTCGGCGGAGGTCAGCCCGCACCAGTAGGGATGCGCGCAGAAGACGGCTGCGCCGGCGGCCTTGGCGGCGTCCACCGCGGCCTGCGCGTCCTCCGGCGACGGATGCTGGAAGTCCTCGGGGACGCCCACGGCCAGGAAGTGCCAGACGATGCCGCGCGGCCCGTTGGGGTGGATTTCAATGCCGGAGAGCAGCGTCATGCCGCGCCCGTCGTAGGTGGAGACGGGATTCGTGGTGCGGTGGTCGGTGAAGGCCAGCGCGTCGAAGCCCTGCGAGGCGTAGAGGGCGATGACGGCCTGCGGCGTGTACTGCCCGTCGGAGTTGATGGAGTGGATGTGGAGGGCGCTCTTGTAGGCGTTGAGCGCGGCGCCGTAGTAGTCGATGGCGTGCATTTTTCAGGAAAACGGCTTGTGCTTGTTGAAGAAGATCTCGATGGAGGAGCAGAGGAGGAGGAAGTAGCCGATGGTCTCCAGGCTCTCCTCGATGAGCTCCTTGACGGCGCCATAGTGGGCGGCCGTCGGCATCAGGTTGGCCAGGAAGCTCTTGTGGCCGATTCCCTGCGCCAGGGGAACGACCACCAGGAAGGCGGCGAAGAGCATGGCGCAGGCGGCTGTCTCCATGAAGGCGCACGCCTGCGCGGCAAATTGGCGCCGCCGCCGCAGGGCCAGCGCCGCCGGCACCAGCACGAAGAGGAGGCCCGCCTTCCAGCTGACGACGGGCAGCAGCCTGTCGAGGAGGTTGTCCAGTTCGCGGCAGGCGGCGAAGAGGCAGATGCCGCCCAGGAGCCAGGCGACGAGGGAGAACTCCTTCCGACGGAGGCCGGCCAGCGCGAAGAGGCCGCCTGCCAGCAGCAGCTCCGCCAGCTGCAGGTTCTCGACGGGGCCGCCCTCGTGGAAGGTCTCCGTCTGCCAGCGCAGCGCAAGAAGCCAGAGCAGCGAGACCATGAGGGCGCTCCCCGCGAGGGAGAGGCACTGGCGCAGGAAGACGGAGGGGATTCCCGTGGAGACCGGCTGGCTGGAGGAGTCAGGCATGATGGCAGGGGAGTTTCAGCGGAGGTTGTCGATGGCGGCGGCGATGAGGGCCTCCGCCGCGTTCGGCGCGGGCGAGTTCACGGCGGGCTGCACCTCGTAGCCGCCGCGGGCGAAGCACTCCGGCATCGGAATGTAGCCGGAGACCGACTGCGCCAGCGAGACGATGAAGGTGTATTTGCAGGGGCTTGCGGCGCGGATGGCGCGGCCGATGCCGTTGAAGGGCTCTCCGGGCAGGCTCACGAAGGCCAGCTGCCGCCCCAGCTTGATGGAGGTCAGGCGCGCCTCGTGGGAGGGCGTGCTCTTCTCGTGGCAGTCCAGTGCGCGCTGGGCGAAGTAGCGCAGCGCGGCCGGAACCTTGTTCGCCAGGTCCTGGCTCTCCAGGTCGCCCTCCTTCTTGATGTCGGGCACGGTCGCCAGCACGTGGCGCGCCTCCGCCACCTCCGCCTCCGTCAGGCGCCGGTGCGGAATCGTCACCGTCCCGTTGCGCACCTCGACCGCCGCCTCGGCGACCGGCTCCAGGCTACCCAGCGCCTCCAGGACGATGCGGGCGTAGCCGCGCCCGATGCGGACGGCCTCCCCGTAGCGGCTCTGGTTGATCTTCTGGTGGAAGTCGAAGTGGTTGATGTCGCCGGAGGCGTCGTCCACCACCAGCACGGGCAGGCTGGACTGCAGCTCGTGCTGGATCTCCTGCGCGAAGCGGCCGTACCAGTCGGCGGAGACGACGCTGCCGCCGATGGTGTCGCCGTGGTTGCCGATGTTGGCGATGAGGGCGGCCGTGCGCCCGCCCTGCTTGATCTTCAGGATGTTGATGGTGCGGTCGAAGTCGCTCTCCGGCTTGTCGATGTCGGGATTGCCCCAGCCGGGGTTCGTGACGATGGTGCCGTTCTTCATCCAGTAGCGGCGGACGAAGCCGTAGGGGTTGTTGTAGACGGAGCCGGCTTCAAGCTCGGCGGGGCGCAGGTTCATGAGGGCGCGCCGCAGGGCCCGCAGGGCCGCCTCCACCGTGGCGTCGAAGCCGTACTGGGCGCGCGGCGACAGCGCCTTCTCCTCCCCCTTGAGGCGGTATTCCGGCCCCGTGTGCGTATGGGTGGCGGAAATGATGAGGCTCTCGAAGAGGGGCCTGCCGAACTCGGCCGTGATGCGCGTCTCAAGGGCCTCGAAGAGCGATTTGCAGATGTTGCACAGGTCGAATGTCATGAAGCCGAAGCGCGTCCCCTGCGATTCCAGCACGACGACCTTCACGTAGAGGTCGTCGTACATGCCCTCGTTGGGGCGCGCGTTGAAGTAGCCCGCCAGCCCCACTTCGGTGGGCGGCGTGATGATTTCCTGGGCGTAGCCAGCCTGCAGCATGGTGTTTTTTCTCCTATGGCTTGGGATTCTCGCGTAAAATAACAATAATATAGAGCGGATTCCCGAATCAACCTGTCGCTCCAGGCGAGAAATCACCCGCCGCCTCCCGCCTGACGCGCCTCCCCGCCGTGCCGTCCATGAAGGAATTTCCATGAAAAATGCACTTGTCGGCTTGCAATCCGGCCTTGGCGTGCCATATTATGGCCCGCGCCCGGCTCCGGGCGCACCCCGGCCCCCCCTTGCGGCGGGCCCTGCTCTTTGGAAGCGGAACAGTGCAATGCGACGTGCGGGGCCGTGCGAGTGGCTCGCCCGGCCCCGTCCAACGG
>CACZQQ010000440.1 GCA_902783355.1 uncultured bacterium | reverse complement strand
GCCCAGGCGGCGCAGCAGGGCGCACAGCGCTTCAAGGCGGCGCAGGTACTTGGCGCAGATGCGCGGCGTGATTTCGCTTTGGCGCCGTAGCGCCTTCACGGCCGCCTTCTGGATGGCCAGGAACTGGCCTGAGTCCGCATTGTCCTTGACGGTGGCGAAGGCCTTGACCGCGGCTGCGTTGCCGCAGACCCAGCCCAGGCGCCAGCCTGTCATGTTGAAGCCCTTGGACATGGAATGCAGCTCGATGGCGCATTCGAAGGCGCGGGGGCGCGAGAGGATGCTCAGCGGCTTCCCGCGGTAGTTGAGGGGCGCGTAGGCGGCGTCCACCACCAGAAGCGCCTTGTTCTCCAGCGCGAAGGCGATGGCCTTGTCGTAGAATTCGGGCGTGGCGACGGCGCCGGTGGGGTTGTTGGGGAAGTTGAGATAGATGAGCTTGGCGGCCTGTCGGTCCGCCGCGGAGAGGCTCTCCAGCTGCGGCAGGAAGCCGTTCTCCTTGGTCAGCGGCAGGTTCACGACGCGCCCGCCGAGATACTTGGTCCATGTGCCCATGACCGGATAGCCGGGGACGGTCATCACGGTCGCGTCCCCCGGGTTGATGAAGCAGATGGGCAGGAGGGAGAGGGCGGACTTGCTGCCGATGCTGTGGTTGACCTGGGTCTGCGCGTCCAGCGCGACGCCGTAGAGCTCCTGCATGTAGGCGGCGACCGCCTCCTTGAACTCGGCGCATCCATTGTCCGCGTAGAAGCGGTTTTCGGGGAGGGCGGCCTGCGCGGCCAGTTCGGCGACCACTTCCGGGAAGGCCATCTCGTCCGGTTCGCCGACTCCCATGTCGATGAGCTCCACGCCTGGATGCGCCTTGCGCGCGGCCGCCTTGGCGCGCTTGATTTTCTCGAACTTATAGATGGCGGTGCTCTGGCCGAAGGTGGAGCCGCCGATGCGCTCGGCGAAGAGGGACTGGAGGAGATTGTCCATCGTGTGTTTTTCCGTTGTGGTTATTTGCCGCAGCAGTTCTTGTATTTCTTGCCAGAGCCGCAGGGGCACGGCTCGTTGCGCCCCACCTTGGGCTGGTCGCGGACGATGGGGGGCAGCGCCTTGGGCGTCTCCTGCGTGTCGTCGTCGTCTGAGTTGTAGGTGAGCATGCGCGTGAGTTCGCCCTGCGGCGTGGTGTAATGCCCCAGATAGTTGGCCTTCAGCATGTTCTTGACGCGCTGGCGGCCCAGGTCGAAGAAGTTCTTGAGGTTCTTCTCCGGCAGCTGCGGCTGGAATTGGGCGGAATTGGCGCGGTAGAAGGCGTTGACCTGCGGATGGAGCTGCTCGCCGGCCACCGCGATCGCGTTGACGATGATGGTCATGCCAAGCTCGAAGTTTACCTTGGCCCCCGGCATCTGTTCGCACAGGCACCGCATGGCGTCGGCGAAGTCGGCGTCCTTCTCATAGCCGGAGAACCAGCGGAAGACCATCGCCATCAGCGTGGCGCTTGTGAGCGCCTCGCTCGAGTCGGCGGCCAGCACCGTCGCCGTCATTTGCGGCAGCGAGCCGGCCGGATAGAGTTCGCCCAGCACCCGCGACAATTCGCCCTGCACCCAGGCCGTCTGCGGAATGCATGTGCCGAATTCGGGTGAGGCCAGCAGACGGTTCAGCAAGGGCAGGGCCGCCGCGTCGCCCAGCATGCCCGTGAGGAGCAGGAGATGGTTCAGCAACGCGCGGTCTCCCGCCTCCGACAGGCGTTCCGGATGGTCGCAGAGGCCCTCCAGCAGGCCGCGGACAAGGGCGGCGGAGGCCTCTTTCTTCCCTTCCGCCAGCAGTTCCTGGTAGACGGGGAGGAAATCGTCTGCCGTGGCCGGCAGAGACTTGCTCAGCAGGGTTGTCAGTTCATCGGGTGTCGGCATGGGGTCTTTTTCGCTCGTCGGTTCATGGGGGTTCCAGAATCTTTTTTGGACAAATGCGTAATTTAACGCCGCAATCCGCGCCCGGCGGGCGCGCGAGGCCCCCGCGGGAATGATTTTGACAAAAGTGCGCCCCGGCCCGAAAAAGAGGGAATCCGGGATATATTAACCCACCCGCCCAAGTCGCCTTGAGCGGAGGCCCCGGGAACCCCAAGACCCTGAATCTGCGTCCGCGTCGTATGTCTGCCAAGAGAAAAGCCCCATTCTCCCCCGAACTGCTTGAGATATTGCACGATTTCATGGCGCTGGCCGCGATTCCGGTCGGCGCCACCGGCCTTTTGAACGCGCTTGGCCAGCTTCGGGGGGAGTTCGAGGCCCTCGGCCGCCTAGGCGCTGAGGAGCTCCAGGAAATGCTGGAGGAGCTCCGCCGCCAGGGGAAGCTCCTTCATGACGCGGACGGCGGCCTCTGGAGTCTCGCCACGCCCGTCGAGGGCGACGCCATCCGCCGGATTCTGGCGCGCGACGGCTGGGACCAGGCCGCCTCCGTCGTCTCTCGCGCCTTCCCCACCCTCGGGGCCGACGGGCAGGGCGATCCTGTCCGCCTGCGGCGCGACCTCCGGAACGCCTTCTTCGGCAAGAACACGGCCCTCCTCAATGCCGCGCTTACCGTCCTGAGGGACGTCTTCCCCTCCGACTACTATAGCGGCGCGGCGCTGCGCTTCCTGCTCGACGAGCCCATGGAGTGGCTTGTCTCGCTGCCGGAGGCCTTCCTGTCGGTCCTGGCCTGGCAGCTCGTCCCGCTGGCGGTCCGCGAGTTCCGCCCCATCCGGCCGCTGTTGGAACGCCTCTACGCCCTCAGCGCCACCGCCAAGCCGCAGGTCATCTGCCCTCTGGTGGACTGCGCCATCATGAGCGGGGAATGGAAGCGCGTGGCCACCCTGGTGCGTCGCCTTCCCGTGGGCCTCACCGCCCGCATCTCCCGCGTCGCCTGGCTCCGCTTCATCACCGGCAAGGACGAGGACGCGGCCAGCTACTATCTGGACGCCCTGGACGGCCTGCGCCGCGACCGCCACGCCCACGACATCTTCTTCATCACCGTGGGCGGCATCTTCATGATCATGGCCGAGCTGCGCTGCAACACGGAGAGTGCGCTGGCCAGCGCCGAAAACCATGTCCAGTACGCCATTCAGGACCGCAACGAGTTCCGCCAGGTCTACATGCTGCTGGACCAGGTCATCCGCGACCGCCGCATCCCCGAACTGCCTGCCTCCCGCATCATCTGGTCCGCCAGCAGCCATCTGAACAACGCCCTCTGCTGCGTGGCGCAATACTGGCTGGACGGCACCCTGCAGCCTGCGCAGCGCCTCCTGCTGGACGCAGCTGCGGCCGCCGCCCGCAACGGCGGCTACATCTGGATCGCCGAGGAGTGCGAGGAGCTCTGCCGGCGTCTCGACGACCCCACGGGGCGCACCGTCCGCCATTGGCATGACGAGCGCAACCAGATTCCCTTCATGCTGGACACCATCGTCCAGCGCAGCAGCTGGGGCGAGCGCATGATCCGTCTGGAGCATGTTCTGGGGGCGCGCCCCGACCAGACGCGCCGCCGGCTGGCCTGGTTCGTGGATCTCTCGGAGGCCAGTGCCGGCCTCTACCGCGTCAAGCCCATCGAGCAGCACAGCTCCTCGCGGAACGGGCGCTGGCTGCGTGGGCGCAAGTTCACCGCCTACCGCCGCTGCAGCTACAGCGCCATTGATGTGGAGACGTCCGGAGACGAGGCGGCGACTCCCATGCTCTCCGATGAACTGGAGCTGACCGCCCAGGACAAGTTCGCCTGCGACACGCTTCGCAACGCCGAGGAGTTCCTTGCGGCCCGTCGGGAGAGCGTGAAGGAGGATCCCGGCCTGCAGCGCCGTGTCTGGGTGCAGGTCATCCAGAGCCTTGTCGGCTGCGACCGCCTCTTCCTGGAGGACGGCGACGGGCACCAGGTCACCTGCCTCCATGCCGTCCCATCCATCCGCATCGCCCCCAGTGGCGGCGACGGCATCGGCTACCACGTCGAGCCGTCGCCGCGCGAGGGGGACGATTCCTTCGTCCGTCTTGAAAACGGCGACCAGCTCTGCGTCTACCGCTACGACAATGAACTGCTCCAGCTCATGGAGGTGCTTGGCAGCGAGTTCGTCATCCAGGCCGATTCGGTGAAG
>CACZQQ010000439.1 GCA_902783355.1 uncultured bacterium | reverse complement strand
TTCCCTTCAGCTGCTTGAGCAGCCGTTTCCGCGTCTTCTCCTTCTGGGTGTCGGGGGCCAGGCCGAAGTAGAGGGCGGCCGCCAGGGCGGTCAGCGAGTTGTTGCCGCAGGAGCCGTCCCCCTTGGACATGAACTTGGCGGCGAAGCCCGCCTTGATGCGCACGGCCAATGCCTTCCATTTTTCTATATCTTGTTCGCGTCCAATGAGTTGTGCAAAAGTCATCATGCGGGTGGCCATCTCGAAGTAGTAGCCCGTGGAGGTCAGTTCGGCGGGGCACATGCGGAGGCGGTCGTAGGGGCACCAGTCGCCGAGGCCGTAGTAGACGGCGCCGTCGCCGTCGCGCTCCTGCCAGCGGAGGTAGTCGAGGTAGCGGGCCATGCCGTCATAGTGTCTTTCGACGAGGTCGGTGTCGCCTGTGAACTGCCAGATGCGCCACGCGGCCTCGAAGACATAGGTGTCCCATGCGGGGCCGCTGCCCCAGTTGAAGCCCCAGCCGCCTGTGGGTGTGATGCAGGGCAGCTGGCCGTTGGGACGCTGCGCGTCCATGAGCATGTCGGCGAAGTGGGCGGCGGAGGCGGCCACGTCGAAGTTCCAGAGGCCGGTCTCCAGGGCGAGCGCCGCGTCCCCCGTCCAGCCGTTCTTCTCGCGGTGCGGGCAGTCGGTGGGGATTCCCGTGTGGTTGCAGAGGTAGGTGTAGGCGTTCGTGTCCTGCAGCCATGTCAGCGACTTGTCGGAGGTGGTGAACTTGCCGACGGGCTTGAGGTCGGTGTGGATGAAGCAGGCGCGGATGGACTTGAGGGCGGCGCCGCCGTTGAGGACGACCTGCACGTGGCGGAAGCCGTAGTAGGTGAAGTGCGGATGGAGCAGGCGCGGCCCCTTGCCGTCCAGCGTGTAGCTGTCGGTCTGGAAGACGCCGTCGCTGGTGAAGTCGATGACCTTGCGGTCGAGGGTGCCGTAGGGCTGGCGGCGTTCGCTGTAGTAGAGGGCGACGGTGCTGCCGGCGGGGCCTTCGGCCTCGATTTCGCACCAGCCCGTGATGTTCTGCCCGAAGTCGTAGATGTCCACGCCGCCGTCGATGTAGTCGCGCGAGACAGGCTCGATGCGGCGTTCGATGCGGCAGGGCGGGCAGTCCTGCCGCTTCAGCACGCCCATGGGGGCGTTGATGGGCCGCGCCTGAACCCACGCCGAATCGTCGAAGCCGGCCACGGAGGGGTCGCCCTGGTCGAGGCGCAGGTCCTGCCGCTCGCCGTTGCGCAGCGAGTTCATCGTGATGGGGCTCAGCGCGGCCTTCCAGGCGACGTTGGAGGCCAGCGCGAGCGCCTCGCCGCCCTTCGCGTCGGTCGTGACGACTTCCAGCAGCATGGGCGGGTTGGTGCGCCACGGCGCCTCGTCCAGCTGCCACGGGCCGCGCGTCTGGCAGTTGAACCAGCCGTTGCCCAGCAGGACCGCCACGGCGTTGCGGCCGCGCTTCAGGTAGGGGGTGACGTCCAGCGCCTGCCATGGCGTGTGCGCGGTCAGCTGCATGACCACGGGGGCCAGCACCTCGTCGCCGACGCGCTTCCCGTTGACGTGCAGCTCATACCAGCCGGGCGCGCTGATGCGCAGGACGGCCTTGGCGGGGCGCGCGGACAGGGTGAATTCCTGCCGCAGCCACGGCGCGCCCTTGGCGCCGGTCTTGCCGTTGGAGCGGTCGAGGCCGTCGTCGGCGCCCAAGGCGGCGCCGATCCATTTGGCGGTGGAGAAGCGGGGCAGTCTGCTTGTGGTCTTCATGTGGGGTCTCCTGACAAGGCGTGGAAAAAAAGGCAACTGCCATATTATAAACACTCTTCACGGTTTCAGGGGAAGGACTATATTATTCGCAACGCTCACACCAACGTTTTTCTTCTGGAGGGGACATCGATGAAACGCATCCTGGTCACCGGCGGCAGTGGCTTCCTCGGCAGCTGGCTTTGCGACAAGCTCCTGGCACAAGGCAACTACGTCATCTGCGCCGACAACTTCTACACGGGCAGCCGGCGCAATGTCGTCCATCTGCTGGACAACAGCAACTTCGAGCTGGTGCGCCACGACGTCACGCAGCCCCTCAAGGTGACCTGCGACGAGATCTACAACCTCGCGTGCCCCGCCTCCCCCATCCACTACCAGCGCAACCCCGT
>CACZQQ010000438.1 GCA_902783355.1 uncultured bacterium | reverse complement strand
GACGTGATCAAGGAGCACCCGGTGCTGCTCAACCGCGCCCCCACGCTGCACCGCCTCTCCATCCAGGCCTTCGACCCCATCCTCATCGACGGCCAGGCCATCCGGCTGCACCCCCTGGTGTGCGCCGCCTTCAACGCCGACTTCGACGGCGACCAGATGGCCGTCCACGTGCCCCTCTCCAACGAGGCGCAGCTGGAGACCAAGCTGATCATGCTCTCCCCGAACAACATCTTCAGCCCCGCCAATGGCAAGCCGCTGACGATCCCCTCGCACGACATGATCCTGGGCGTCTACTACCTCTGCTACGAGGACAGCCACCGCAAGCAGGCCTTCCTGAACAAGAGCGCGGACCAGCAGCCCTGGTTCGACAGCTACAGCGAGGTGCTGCGCGCGCTGGACGCGCACCAGCTGGCCAACGAGCGCTCCCACGACCGCTCCAACGTGTCGGACGTGGGGCTTGACATCCACGACTTCATCCACCTGCGCAACCCCTACTACCGCTCCCCCGAGGAGCAGGCGCGCATCGACGCCCTCAAGGGCAAGGCGAAGGAGCAGCAGGAGGCGGAGGACCGCCGCATGGTCTGGGGCAACCGCCGCGAGAAGTTCATCATCACGACGCCCGGCCGCTGCATCTACAACGAGATCTGGCCCGACGTGATGGGCTTCTGGAACCAGAAGGCCGTCAAGAAGGACATCGCCAACATGATCAAGCAGTGCTTCGAGGTCTGCGGGCACGACGAGCTGCTCAAGCTGCTCGACCGCCTGAAGAACCTGGGCTACGAGTGGGCGACGCGCGCGGGCTTCTCCGTCGCGACGGACGACATGCTGATCCCCGCCGAGAAGGCCGACCTCATCGAGGAGGCCAACAAGGAGATCGTCAACATGCGCGCCCAGGCGGACGCCGGCGCCATCACCGAGAAGGAGCGCGTGCAGCGAAGCAAGGAGACCTGGACGAATGTCCGCGACAAGCTGAAGACGGAGCTGGGCCGCACGCTGGAGAACAACCGCGGCCGCCAGGAGATCAACCCCATCTGGGCGATGTGGGATTCCGGCGCGCGTGGTTCTGCCGACCAGGTGACCCAGCTGGGCGGCATGCGCGGCCTGATGGCGGCGCCCAACGGCGAAATCCTGGAGACCCCCATCCTGCACAACTTCCGCGAAGGCCTCACCGGCCTGGAGTACTTCAACTCGACCCACGGCTCCCGCAAGGGTCTGGCCGACACGGCCCTCAAGACCGCCGACGCCGGCTACATGACGAGGCGTCTCGTCGACGTCGCCCACGACGTCATCTGCACCTCCGAGGACTGCGGCACCTCCAACGGCATCTGGATCGAGCCCATCCGCGACGGCAACCGCGTCACCATGCCGCTGGCCGACCGCATCGTGGGGCGCTTCTCCGTGGACGACATCTACGACGACGACCGCCAGCTGATCGTCGGCGCCGGCGAGGAGATCACCGCTCTGATCGCCAAGAAGATCTCCGACTGCGGCATCGAGAAGGTCCACATCCGCTCCTGTCTGACCTGCGCCTCCGAGCGTGGCGTCTGCGCCAAGTGCTACGGCCGCAACCTGGCCACCGGCGAGCTGCCGCTGGAGGGCGACTCCCTCGGCATCATCGCCGCCCAGTCCATCGGCGAGCCCGGCACCCAGCTGACCCTCCGTACCTTCCATAGCGGCGGCGTCGCCTCCGGCGCGGCCGTCGAGCACGAAATCATCAACCACTGGGACAACATCTTCGGCGAACTGCAGAGCAAGCTGGACGACCTGGAGGCCAAGGCCAAGAAGAACAAGTGGTCCGAGAAGAAGCTGGAGGCCGAGCGCAAGACGCTGATGGAGCGCGAGAATGTCGCCTTCCTCGTCTTCGACGGCGTCGACAAGGTCGAGGGCACGGTGGACGGCGAGAAGGCCAACATCGTCCTCAACCGCGACGGCCACATCCACGCCTACGGCGCCACCTTCTCCAAGGACGCGGCGCCTGTCATGAGCGGCACGGAGCTGGCCACCTTCGACATCCCCTACGGCGCGATCCTGAAAGTCGAGGACGGGCAGATGGTTCCCGCCGGCGCGGTCATCGCCACCGTCGACCCCTACAACGCGCCCATCATCGCCAAGACCGGCGGCACCGTCGCCTTCAGGGACCTGATCGAGGGCGTCACCATCCGCAAGGTGGAGAACATCCAGAGCGGCAAGAACGACACCGTGGTCATCCCGCACCGCGACGACATCCATCCCTGCATCGACATCCTCGGGCCGGACGGCGCCGTCCTCTCCAGCAACGACCTGGCCGACGGCGCCCAGGTGCTTGTCGAGGAGGGCGCCACCGTCGAGCCTGGCGACACCATCGCCAAGCTGCCGCGCGTCACGCAGACCAAGACGAGCGACATCACGACCGGTCTGCCGCGCGTGGCCGAGCTCTTCGAGGCGCGCCGCCCCAGCCAGGCCGCCGTCATCTCCACGGCCGAGGGCATGGTCAGCATCTCCACCAGCAAGAACAAGTACACGGTGAACGTCATCAACGTGGACAAGCTGGCTCCCGAGAAGCTGGAGAAGTTCATGCGCGGCGCGCTGAAGCTGTCCAGCCTCAAGTCGAGCGAGGTCGAGGTCGTCAAGCACCAGATTCCGGCGGGCAAGCGGCTCATCGTCAACGAAGGCGACTTCGTGAACCCGGGCGACCGTCTGACCGAGGGCGCCCCCGTGCTGCAGGACTACCTGAGCGTCTGCGGTCCGCAGAAGCTGCAGACCCTGCTGGTGAACGCGGTGCAGGGCGTCTATCTGGCGCAGGGCGTCGGCATCAACGACAAGCACATCGAGATCATCGTCCGCCAGATGATGCGCAAGGTCCGCATCACCGATCCGCACGACACGAGCTTCCTGACGGGCGAGACGGTGGACATCCGCACCTTCAACGAGGTGAACAAGCGCACCGTCGCGAAGGAGGGGATGATTCCCGCCGAGGGCGAGCAGATCCTGCAGGGCATCACGAAGGCCAGCCTGGCCACCGACTCCTTCATCTCCGCCGCCTCCTTCCAGGACACCCCGCGCATCCTCACCGAGGCCGCCACTCTTGGCCGCAGGGACTACCTGCACGGCTTCAAGGAGAATGTCATCATGGGCCACCTCATTCCCGCCGGCACCGGCTACTACAAGGTGCAGAATCCGCGGCTGGAGCGCATGGGGGCCGACGGGCAGATCCATGAGATCACGGACGAGGGCGGCCATCTGGCGGTCCCCGAGAACGACTACACGCCCATCAGCGAGGCGACCTTGCGCGACAGCGAGATCGACATGGCCGACCTGCTGGCCAGCGGCGCCGAAGTCGTCGGGGCCAAGGAGGCGGGCGTCGGCGACGCCGGCATGCTCGATTCGCTCAACTGACGGAAAAAGCACCGAATCCCCCGTTTCGGGCTTCCGGAATGGGGGTTCCTTCGGGCAAAAACGCCCAAAGGCGTTATAGTACTGCGTTTTACTTTCAGAACCTCCCAACAACTTCACTCACAGGAGCAACACAGTTATGGCACATAAAAAGGGTCAATCCTCCAGCCGCAACGGCCGCGACAGCAATCCGCAATACCGTGGCGTCAAGGCCTATGGCGGCCAGAAGGTGAAGGCGGGCAGCATCATCGTCCGCCAGTGCGGCACCAAGTTCTTCCCCGGCAAGAACGTCGGCATGGGCCGCGACTACACCATCTTCGCCCTCATCGACGGCGAAGTGCAGTTCGTCAAGACCTCCCGCAAGATCAACATCCTGCCGCTGGAAGCCCCCGCCGAGGCGGCCGCCGCGGAATAGGGACGCGGGATTCCGAAGATCCCAAGTGGGGATTCATGAAGACGGGCGGGCGGCCTCCAGCAGGCTGCCTTGCCCGTCTTGTCTTTCACGCAAATGGCTTTTCGCGCGTCCATCCATACATTAGGCTGTCGGCTGAACCAGGCGGACAGCGCCCATCTGGGGGCGGAGCTGCGGCAGGAGGGGGGCTTTGAGCTCGTCCCGTGGGGCGAGGCGGCGGACTTGCTTCTGGTGAACAGCTGCGCCGTCACCGCCACCGCCGTCCAGAAGACGCGGCAGCTGCTGCGCGCCGCGCGGAAGCGCGCGCCTGAGGCCTACATTGTCCTCTGCGGCTGCGCCTGCGGGGACGAGAGGCTGCTGCAGGCGTGCGTGGCGGAGGGGCTCGCGGATCTCGTGCTGCCCAATCCGAAGCCTGCGCGGCTGCTTCCGCTCCTGCCGGAGAGACTGCGCCACGAGGCCGAGGCCGCAGGAGCGCCGGCGCGTGTCCTCCGCCGCTCCTGGCTGCCGGAGGGCTTCCGTCTGGAAGGCGTCGGCGACAATCCGGAGCGCACGCGCGCCAACCTGAAGATCCAGGAGGGATGCGACTTCCGCTGCACCTACTGCATCGTCCCCGACGTGCGCGGTCCGGCGGTTTCGCGCGACTTGGGGGATGTGCTTCGCGAGGCGGAGGCGCTTCTGCGGCGCGGCTACCGCGAGCTTGTCATCACGGGCGTCAATGTCGCCACATACGCCAACGGCGGCTGCGACCTGGCGGGGCTATTGGAGCGCCTGCTGGCGCTGCGGCCGGCGGCGGAACACGGCTTCCGCCTGCGGCTGAGCTCGACGGAGCCTGGGCCGGTGCTGGACAGGGTCGTCGACCTCATGAAGGCTGACAGCCGCCTCTGCCGCTTCCTCCATCTGCCGCTTCAATACGGCGACGACGGCATTCTGGAGCGCATGGGGCGCCCCTATGACACGGCCCAATACGCCGCCACGGTCCGACGCGCCGCCGAAGAGTTGCCCGGCGTCTGCATCGGCACGGATGTGATGGTCGGCTTCCCTGGCGAGGACGAGGCCGCCTTCCGCCGCTGCCACGATTTTCTGGAGAGCCTTCCTCTGGGGCTGATGCACGTCTTCAGCTATTCGCCGCGGCCCGGGACGCCGGCCGCCGGATGGAAGCGGCCGCCTGGCGCGGATGTGGCGCGGCGCGAAGCCGCCCTGCTGGCTCTGGCCGCCTCCAAGGCGGAGCGCTTCCTGCGGTCGCAGGTGGGAGGCGAGGCGGAAATCCTTCTGGAGGAGGGGAGACCGATTTTCCATGGCTGGTCTGACAACTACATCAAGGTGGTCTGCACCGACGGGGCGCTGGAGGGCCGCCAGACTGGCGGCTTCCTGCGCTGCCGCATTGACGGCGTGCGCGACGCCCGCGCCCGCGAAGTCTGCGCCACCGTCATCAGAGGAGAGTGACAATGAAACGCGATGAGCTGGTTGGGTTCCTGGACGCGCAGTTCGCCGAACTGATGAAGAACACGGATGCCTCCAACAATGGATTGCAAGTCCTTGGTAAGGAAGATGTTACAAAAATAGCCTTCGTTGTGGACGCCTGCCAGGCGACCTTTGGCAAGGCGGCAGGGCAGGGCGCGGATTTCGTCTTCGCGCACCACGGCATCAGCTGGGGCGGCGGCATCCGCCTTGTGACGGGCTACAATGCCGGCCGCATCGGCCTGCTCATGCGGAACGGCCTCTCCCTCTACGCCATGCATCTGCCGCTGGACGGGCATCCCGTCATCGGCAACAACGCCGTCCTGGCCGACATGCTGGGCATTCCCGCCGAAGGCCGCGAGGGCTTCTGCTTCTGCAACGGCCTCACCATCGGCTGCGGCGGCGCGCTGCCGCAGGAGAAGACGGCGGCCGAGCTGGCAGCCTTCCTGGACAAGGCGTTGGACACGCATTGCCGTGTCTTTGACTTCGCCGGCAGGAGAATCCGCCGCGTCGCCATCGTCTCGGGCGGCGGCGCCTTCGCCATCGACGAGGCGGCCGCCAAGGGCTACGACTGCCTGCTGACCGGCGAGATGGGGCATGCCAACTACCACTATGCGGAAGAGCAAGGCCTGGCCGTCATTGCCGCCGGCCACTACGCCACCGAGACCACGGGGCCGCGCGCGGTCATGAAAAGCGTCCAGCAGGCCTTCCCGTCGCTAGAGTGCGTCTTCATCGACAGCCCGACGGGATTGTAGGTCTGCCGAAAAACGCGCCTTCTGGAGGGACGGAGCCGCCTGAAGCGCAGGCCGTGGAAAAACGGACCTGGCAGGCGGTTTTTTTGTCAAAAAACTCTATTCTGCCCTCGCGTACGCGCGCGTACATATTATATTATGCGCGTGTACGCGCAAGTGCGCGCTCTCGCGCGCGAAAAGCGATGGTTTTTCGTTTGCTTCTGAACAAAAGACACCACAACCACACGAGGAGAGAAGATGGCGGAATCTGACGAACTGAACAAGGATGTCGCGCAGCCGGAAGGCGACGGCGGCCAGATCAAGGTCCTGAAGGGCCTGGAGGCCGTCCGCATGCGCCCCGGCATGTACATCGGCGACACGGACGAGAAGGGGCTGCACCAGCTGGTCTACGAGGTCGTGGACAACTCCATCGACGAGGCGCTGGCGGGCTACTGCAAGAACATCGAGGT
>CACZQQ010000437.1 GCA_902783355.1 uncultured bacterium | reverse complement strand
GGAAGTAGAGGAGCTCCTGCGTGCGCTCGATGGCGAAACTCGGAATGATGATGTTGCCGCCGGCCTGCTCCGTCTCGTTGATGATCTTCGCCAGCTGTTCGGGAATGTCGGCGGTCTCCGGATGGAGCCTGTCGCCGTAGGTGGATTCAATGACAAGATAGTCCGCGTCGCCCACGGGGTCAGGGTCGTGCAGGATGGGCATGTCGTGCCGCCCGATGTCGCCAGAGAAGACGACGGAGCGCGTCGTCGTGCCCGTGGTGATGACGAACCTCACGGAGGAGGCGCCCAGAATGTGCCCCACGGGAATGAACTGGACGATGATGCCGTCGCCCAAATCCAGCGGCTCCTTCTCGTCCCACGGCGAGAAGAGGGGGACGACCTCCTCGGCGTCCTCCTGCGTGTAGAGCGGCTTGACGTCATGGGGGCCCTTGCGGCCTTCGCGCAGATGGCGCAGACGCTTGTATTCGGCGTCTTCCTCGTTGATCTTGCCGCAGTCGTCCATGACGATGCGTGCGATTTCGGCGGTGGGCGAGGTGCAGTAGATGGGGCCGCGGAAGCCCTCCTTGACGAGGCGCGGCAGGCGGCCGCAGTGGTCCAGGTGCGCGTGCGTCAGGACGACCGCGTCGATTTCCGACGGCTGGAGGGGGAACTGGCCCCAGTTGCGGTCCTTGAGATGGTGCTCCTGATAGAGGCCACAGTCGATGAGGATGTTCTTTCCGTTGGCCCTGAGGAGGTAGCAGGAGCCGGTCACGTTGCCGGCCGCGCCGTAGAAGCCCAGTCTGATTTTCATGTTGTCCTTGTTCTCCTTATTCTGCGGGGGCTATGGATTTGCGGTACATCTCGGCGTATTTGCCGTTCTTCGCCAGAAGCTCCCTGTGGGTGCCGCATTCCACCATGGCGCCGTGGTCCATGACGATGATGCGGTCGGCGTTCTGGATGGTGGAGAGGCGGTGCGCCACGACGAAGGTGGTGCGGCCGGCCATGAGGCGGTCCAGCGTGTGGCGGATCTCCTCCTCGGCCTCGACGTCCAGCGCGGAGGTCGCCTCGTCCAGCAGAAGCACCTTCGGATTGCGGAGGAGGGCGCGGGCGATGGCGATGCGCTGCCGCTGGCCGCCGGAGAGGCGCGAGCCGTTCTCCATGAGAGGCGTGTCAAGCCCCTGCGGGAGGTTGGCGACCACCTCGTCCAAGTCGGCGTCGTGGACGGCCTGTTCTATGGCTTCCTGCGTCGCATTGGGCAGCCCGTAGGAGACGTTGTCGCGCAGCGAGCCGTCAAAGAGGAGGGTCTCCTGCGTGACGACGGAGAGGAACCTGCGGTAGGTGCGCAGGTCGAGCGTGTTCATGTCCTTGCCGTCCAGCAAGATGGTTCCCTCCAGCGGCCGGATGAAGCCGATGATGAGCTGCACGAGGGTGGACTTGCCGGCGCCCGACGGGCCGACCAACGCAACGGTCTCGCCTGGATTGACCTTCAGATTGAAGTGCTTCAGCGGCCATTCGGGGCCTGGCTCGTATTGGAAGGAGACGTCCTTGAACTCGAAGGCGCCCTGGACGGCGGTCACGGGCGGCTTGTCTTCATTCTGCTCCAAGTCGCTGCACTCCAGCACGTCGCCGACGGACTTGACGGACTCTAGGCCGCGCGTCAGGATGGGCATGAGGCTCATCAGTTGCATCACCGCGCTGGAGAGCGTGTTGAAGTAGCCCGTCAGGAGGACGATGTCGCCGGCGCCGATGTCCATCATGCCCTTCAATTTCATATATCCTGCAGCGCAAAGGGTGATGACATTGAAGCTGGTGATGAGGACCCAGTTGGTGGTGCCGTAGATGGCGTTGATGCTGTCCAGGCGGAAGCCCGCGCGGCGTATCTTGTGGAAATAGCGCTGGATGCGGTTCATCTCCTCGTCTTCGATACCATGCGCGCGCGTGACGGGCAGCATGCGCAGCATTTCGGTGATGTAGCCGTTCATGTGCTCCACGGAGAGGCGGAAGGTCTTGTTGCGCTCCTCCATGCTCTTGTGCATCAGGAAGTGGAAGAGGCGCGCCAGCGGCACAAGGATGAGGAAGAGCCACAGGAACTTGGGGGCGCGCATGGCGGTCACCACAAGCGCGATGATGACATTGACCGTCATCGTCGGCAACACGCCGTTCAGGCTGGTGGTCAGGTTCTCGATGTTCTCCACGTCGCGCAGGATCTTGGTCTGGAGGGCACCGATCTTGAAGTTGTGGAGGTAATTCATGGAGAGGTGCTGCAGGCGCGCGCACAGCGACGTGCGCAGCCTGCACTCGACCTCCCTGTTGATGGCGCTGAAGAGCCGCGCGTTCAGCGTGTGCGTGCCGATGTTCTGCAGCAGCAGCACGAGCGCGATGACGAGGCGGATGACGATGCCGCGCGGCTCTCCTGGCGGGTCGGAGGTCACCAGGTTGATGATGTCGGCGGTCAATATCGGCAGCACATAGACGGGGCTGTGCCGCAGCAGAAAGACCAGCAGCACAAGCATGTACCGCCAGAAGTAGCCGCGGTAGAAGCCCAGGTATATCTTCAGCGGGCTGCTGCCCTTGTACCGACGCCAGAGGAATGGTGTGTGCGGACTATGCATGGGAGGCTGGAAGCCGGCAACTTGTGCGTTGCCGGCACTGGACAGAAAACCAACCCGCGTGTGCGCCTTGCGCACACAGTCAGAACATCAGCGGTACTTGGGCAGCATGTCGCCGTGGGCCTTGATGAGGTCGTCGCACATCTTCTTGATGCTGTCGACGGGCAGTTCGGCGCCCGTGTGCGGGTCGAGCATGGCGGCCTGGTAGATGTGGTCCTTGCGGAGGGTCAGGGCGGCCTCGATGGTCAGCTGCTGCACGTTGATGTTGGTGCGGTTCATGGCGGCGCACTGGATGGGCAGGTCGCCCACGAAGGTGCCCTGGACGCCGTTGCGGTCCACGAGGCAGGGGACCTCGACCACGGCGTCCATCGGCAGGTTGGGGATGAAGCCGTCGTTGAGGACGTTGCCGCCGATGCGGTAGGGCACGTCGGTGACCATGGCGTTGATGATGCCCGAGCCGTATTCGCGGGAGAGCGTGTGGCCCAGCTTGGGGTCGTCGTGCAGCTCCTTGTACTGCTTCTTCCAGCCTTCGATCTGGTTGATGCAGCGGCGCGGATATTCGTCCAGCGGGATGTTGAACTCGTCGATGAGTTCGGGATAGGCGCTCTTGATCCACCAGGGGGCGTATTCGGCGTTGTGTTCGCTGGATTCGGTGACATAGTAGCCGAAGTCGCGCATCATGGCGATGCGGATCATGTTGCCGGACTTCTTCTCCTTGGGGGCCTTGCGCCACTCCTTCAGCTTGGCGGCGCCCAGCTTGCGCAGTTCGGGATAGAGGTCCCTGCCGTCCTCCGTGATCTCGAGCAGCCACGCCATGTGGTTGATGCCCGCGATCTTGCTCTGGATGCGCGCCAGGCGCTCCGGCGACTTGTCGAGCCCCAGCGTGCTCAGGAGGCTCTCCACGCAGACCTGCACCGAATGGCAGAGGCCGACCGTCTTGACGCCCGTGCCCAGCAGCATGGCGCCCGTCAGCATCGCCATCGGGTTCGTGTAGTTCAGCAGCCACGCATCCGGCGCGACGTCCTCGATGTCGTGCGCGAAGTCCAGCATGACGGGAATGGTGCGCAGGGCGCGGAAGATGCCGCCGATGCCCAGCGTGTCCGCGATGGTCTGACGCAGGCCGTATTTCTTCGGAATCTCGAAGTCGATGACGGTGGAGGGCTCGTAGCCGCCCACCTGAATCGCGTTCACCACGAAGTTCGTGCCCTTCAGGGCCGCCTTCCGCTTGGAGACGCCCAGATACGGCGTGATCTTCGCCTTGCCGCCGTTGATGTTCTGGTTGATGACGTCCAGGATGAACTTGGACTCCTTGAGGCGCTCGCCGTCGATGTCGTAGAGCGCATATTCCGCGTCCTGGAGGGCAGGGCGGCAGAGGCAGTCGCCGATGACGTTGCGGGCGAAGACCGTGCTGCCGGCCCCCATGAAGGTGATTTTTGTCATGATTTTTACAACTCCTTGATTATGAACAGATTAGAAACCAGCGAAGAAGGGGAGGTCGTCCTGCTTGGGGCGCGCGGGAGCCGCAGAAGCGGCTTCGGGCGCGGGAGCTTCTGCGGCAGGCGCAGGGGGTTCGGGAGGCGTCCCGCCGTCGCTAGTGGCTTCAGGCGCGGGCGCTTCTGCGGCAGGCGCAGGGGGTTCGGGAGGCGTCCCGCCGTCGCTTGCGGCTTCGGGCGCGGAAGCCCCTTCCGCCGCCGCGCCGCCCTTGTCGAGCACGACCACATTCAAGACGGGGTAGTGCGTCACCTTCAGCCCGCGCGCCTCGCGGGAGCGCATGGGGATCTCGTCGAAATTGACCTCGACCGCGTTGGAGGCACGGCGGCGGTTGACAGGCAGCTCCAGGGAGACGCGGACGCCGGCGTTGGTGTAGAGCGCGTCGATGACGCAGCCCTCCGGCACCACGTGGTATTCCTTGTTGAGGATGGTGGCGCCGACGCAGAAGCGCTTGGCGTACCAGGTCCCCTCCTTCTTGTCGTGGTAGAGGATGGAGAAGACCTGCGTCTTGTCGTAGATGAAGAGGTACTTGGTCTGTCCGACGTAGGTCTTGTCGGCGATGGGAATGACGGTGCATGTGCCGTCGGTGCGCAGGAGGAGCAGCTGCTCGAACTCGGTGCAGAGGAGCGGCTGGTCGTTCTTGTTGGAGGGCTTGACGCTGGTGCCCACGAAGTAGTTGAGCCTGTCGTGGTAGACCTTGATGTCGCGCCGCGCGATTTCGCGCCTGTCCACATTCTCGACGGAGGTGATTTGGGTGCGCCGCGGATAGAGCGGCCCGTACTTCTCCAGGAGCCCCTGGATGAAGCGGATGGTGTAGGCGACGGTGTCGGCCAAATCCGCCTCCGTGACGCGCTTCTCCTCCAGAATGGCGGCGATGTCGTCCTGATTCTTCTTCAAGTCGAAGAGGGAGATCCTGCGGATGGGGATCTGGAGGAGGCGCGTGATGTCGTCGTCCGTGATGTCACGGACGAGCTGTTCGCGGAACTTCTCAAGCCCCGTCCGCACCGCCGCGTAGATCTTCTTGAGTTCGGTGCACTTCTCGATGCTCTTGTAGATGCGGTTCTCGATGAAGATGCGCTCCAGCGACTTGGCCTGCAGCTGCTCCAGCTCCGCCGCCAGGCGCAGCTCCAGCTCCCGCGTCAGATAGCGCTTCAGCTGCTCCGTATTGCGCCTCAGCACATCCGAGACTGTCATCTTCATCGGGACGTTGTTCTGGATGACGAGCAGGTTCGACTTGATGCTCTTCTGGCACTCCGTGTAGGCGTAGAGCGCCTGGATGGTCTCCTCCGCGTAGACGCCGCGCTGCAGCTCCATCTCGATGTTCACCGTGTCCGCCGTCAAGTCGTTGATCTCGTTGATCTTGAGCTTTCCGGCGCTGATGGCCTCCTTGATGGAGGTGATGACGGATTCCGTCGTCGTGTAGGCCGGAATCTCCTTGATGACGACGCGCTTTTCGCCATCGGCCTCGATGCGCGCGCGCACGACCACGCGGCCGCGGCCGTCGTCGTATTCGGAGGCGTCCATGAGGCCGCCCACCTGGAAGTCGGGCAGCACCTTGAAGGGCTCGCCCCGCAGGATGGCGATCTGCGCCTGCAGCAACTCGTTGAAGTTGTGAGGCAGGATGTGGGTGGCCATGCCGACCGCGATGCCGTCGGAGCCGAGCATGAGCAGCGCCGGCACCTTGGCCGGCAGCTGCACGGGCTCCTTCGAGCGGCCGTCGTAGGAGGGCACATACTCCGTCAGCTGCGGATTGAAGAGCACCTCGCGCGCGAAGTTCGTCAGACGGCACTCGATGTAACGGCCGGCGGCGGCGGGGTCCCCCGTGACGATGTTGCCGAAGTTCCCCTGGCGGTCGATGAAGTACTCCTTGTTGGCCAGCACGACGAGCGCGTCCTTGATAGAGGCGTCGCCGTGCGGGTGGTACTTCATCGTCTCGCCCATGACGCCGGCCACCTTGTGGAAGCGGCCGTCGTCGATGGTGGAGAGCGTATGGAGGATGCGGCGCTGGACGGGCTTCAGGCCGTCGTCCACGTCGGGGATGGCGCGGTCCTTGATGCAGTAGGAGGCGTACTCCAAGAAGTACTGCTGCATGAGCTCGCGCAGCGCGTCGGCCCCCTGGTCGTCCTGCAGGGCGTGTCCGCCGGCAGCCTCCGCCTCCTCGTCGGCAGGGTCGGTCTCCTCGGCGTCCGCCCGCGTGGCCTCCGCCGCCTCCAGGCTGCCGTCGTCCTCGTCAATCAGGTTGTCTTCGTCGTCCTTGCGCATTCGTATCGTAACTTACTGGAAATGAATGAATTAGTGATGAGAGAAGACGCGCTCGGGCGCATGGAAGAAGGCGACGCCGAGCTCGTTGGCGCGCTGGATGACCTCCGCGTCCTTGATGGAGCCGGCGGGCGCGATGACCGCCGTGACGCCCTCCTTCGCCGCCACCTCGATGCCGTCCGCAAAGGGGAAGAAGCCGTCGGAGGCCATGACCGCCCCCTGGATGCTCTCCTTGCCTTCGTACTTGGACTTGAACTTGTCCATGGCCTTCTCGACGGCGCCTACGCGGTCCTGCTCGCCGGTGCCGACGCACAACGTGCCGCCGTTCTTGACGATGATGACGCCGTTGGAGCGCACGGAGATGTTGATGTACCAGGCGGCCAACAGGTCGGCCAGCTGCTGCGGGGTGGCCTTGACTGTGCTCTCGACATGGCCGAGGGTCTTGCTGTCGGCGGCGGCGGGCTTGAGGTCGGCCACGGAATGCAGATGGGTCAGCAGGGGCTCGGAGACGACCACGGAGCCGTCCGCCAGCGTCTTGAAGGTGCGGCAGCCGCTCACGTCGTCGCCGACGTACTTGGGCAGCTTGGCGCTGTCGCCGCACTGGAGGATGCGGACCTGCTTGTCCAGCTTGACGTCGGGGTTGGTGAAGACGGCGAGGGCCTCGGGCGTATAGGCGGGGGCCACGACGCATTCCACGAAGGTGGACATGATTTCGGTGGCGGTTTCCTCGTCGACGGGCACGTTGAAGGCGATGACGGAGCCGAAGGCGGCGCGCGGGTCGCAGTCGCGCGCCTTGATGTAGACCTGCTTCAGGCTCTCGCCGGGGGCGGCCACGGCCGCGCCGCAGGGGTTCACGTGCTTCATGCAGGCGCAGGCGGGCACGTTGAAGAACTTGACGATGTTGAGGGAGTAGCTGATGTCCTCCAGGTTGGTCTGGGAGAGGCCGCTCTTGCCGGTCTTGAGGACTTTCATGTTGCCGATGATGCAGTTGGCGTCGTCGACGGGCTTGTAGTAGGCGGCGGTCTGGTGGGGGTTGGTGCCGTAGCGCAGGTCGTCCACCTTCACATATTTGCGGCCGAAGAACTCGGTGGTTTCGGCGAAGTCGCCCTTGTTCTGGGTGAGGTAGGTCTTCCGGTTGATTTTCTCTTCTGCCATGGTGGTGGGTCTCCTTGGGTGGTGGGTTGGGGAAAACTGTCTGTGGGCGGCTGCGGGCTTCTTGTCTGTGGGCAGCCGCGGGCTGCCCACTCAGGACGGCGGGCGAAATTGACTGGTCCAAGGGGGCAAAGTCACTTTCGGATACCGTCCTGAGTGCACAGCCCGCGGCTGTGCACGCTAGGCATCCTTTGCGAACTGGAGGTCGTGCAAGGTCTTGTAGCGGCCGCCTTTCGCCAGAAGCTCCTGG
>CACZQQ010000436.1 GCA_902783355.1 uncultured bacterium | reverse complement strand
TCTGGTAGACGGTTCCGCCGTCGGGATCTGTGGGCGGCAGGAGGGCGGCGAGGTCGCGGCGCCCTCGCGCCACCGCCAAATCGTGCGCCGTCTGGCCACTGGGCGTGCGTGCCTGCGGGTCGGCGCCCGCCTCCAGAAGAATCTTGATGTATTCCGGCGAGTTGCCGCACTGCGCGGCATAGTGCAGTGCCGTCAGTCCGCTGCGGTTGCCGATGTTGACGTCGTGACTGGCCTTGGCCAGAAGGCGCAGGCACTCCGGCGGCGACTGCACCTGTGGCACGAACATCAGCGGCGTGTCGCCGTCGCGGTCCTGCGCATCAGGCGAGGCACCCGCCTTCAGAAGAAACTCAACGGCCTCGACGCTACCATGTTGCGCGCAGAAATGCAAGGGCGTATGGCCGTAGCCGTTTCGCGCGTCAGGGGAGATTCCGAGTTCAACCAACCGCCTCAGCATCGGGACATTGGAACACATCATCGACATGTGGATGGGACGGTTCCCCTGATAGTTGGGATCCTGCGTGGGCCGGTCCAGCGAATCGCCCAAGCTCTTGAGGACGTCGAGCATGTCGGGATCCGTGCCGTTCTGTGCGACCGACAGCGCCATCGCCCCTGGAAAATCCTCGTATTTCGCATAGTCGAAGCCGTCCTGCACAAGTTCCTTGAAAACAGCAGTATAACCATTCTTAATCGCGGCCTCAAAGGCGAGGCCCCACCCGTCCGTACGGGCGTAGTTGCCGCCCGTCATCGCCGGCATGAGCCACCGCGCACGCATGTCCGCCAAATAGAGACGGTCTCCAGACGCCAATTCAGCATGTGCGTCAAGGAAGGCCCGCATGCGCGCGGCCGCCTCATCGCTGCGTGTGACCGCCAGCGCCTCGATTGCGCACAGTTCCCGCGCGTGCGGCCCCGTGAAGAGCGTCACATGCCGCCTGGCGTCCTCCCATGTGGGCATCTTCGCAAGCCAGTTGCCAATGCGGCGCCCGTTCCATGTGTAAAAGACGACCGGCTGGCCGCCATTTGAGGCCTGGACTTCCTTGAGCAGCGCAGCCGCCTCGTCGTATCTGGCATTGGCGACAAGAAAGAGGATTTTCTCCAGGCGCGCATCGCGCTTCAGCCATTCGCGTTGTTCGAAACGCTTGTCGAAGAGTTCCATGGCCAGCGGTTCGAGCCATTCCTGGCAGTAGATCTGGCGCCATCGGGTCCACGGCGCGGTGTCCCATGCCACCGTCCCCAGCAGGTTGAAGCCGATGGAGGGCAAGGCGGTGTCGTAGCGGCGCGTCTCCATGCAGGTACGCGCCAGCGCCACGATGAGCGCATGGGAGCCGCCCCATCGCGGCATGAGGCCCCAGATCATCAGGCGGTAGGCGCCCGTGTAATCGGGACGGTAGCGCATCAGCTGAAGGAACTCCTTCGTGTGGTCGCAGCCGAAATCCTCCAGAAGCCCCTCGTAGGCGCCCGCCCAGTCGGGATGGAGGGCGATGGCGGCCTGCGCCTCGCGGACGGCCTTCTCCCTCTCGCGCTCCCAGATCTGCCAGCCCTGCTTGGACACCGTGTCCGCATAGCCGCCGCCGCGCGCGTCCCACGCCCGCCTCCAGGCCGTGATGGAACGCGCCACATGGAGCAGCCACGGGTCGGGCAGGCGCCCCTCCTGCCCTTCCAGACGCTCCCGCAGAAGCTGCATCTGCGTCTTGGTATGCTTGAACTCGCCCACGTGCGAATAGTCCAGCCATTCGTTGAAGTACTTGAGGAGGGGTGCCTCCTCCGGATTCTCCAGATACCATCCGACGAAATCGTCCATCCATCGTTCGGGCTGTTCCCTGCCGTTCCAATGGTAGGCGAGGATGAAGCGGATGAGGGAATTACGCGGTGCCTTGGCGTGCAAGGCGTTGCATGCCCGCCGGAAGGCCGTCAGGCCCTCCTTGTCGTCCGCCTTGAGCGTCTGCCCCACGGCGATGAGGCGCGCATATTCCTCAAAGATGTCCTCCTGCGGCTTAACGGCGGGTTCCCATCGGGGCGGCGTCTCGCGCGGCGTCGCAAAAAACCACGCCATGCATTTCTCGATCGTCTCCGAAGAGGAGGCGGGATTCCCCTTCACCAGCGCCGACGTGACGGCCTTGCGCGCCGCGTGGTCGAAATCCTCCTGGAAGAGGGCCTGCGTCAGATCGGCAAAGGCGTCCTTGAAGGGGTTCTCGCTGTCAGGCAGCCTGTAATCCAAGCCCTCGCTCTCCTCCTCATCTTCATCATCGCAGGCCATCTCCGGCATGAACTCCTTCACGAAGATGCCGCGTTCAACAAGCGCCTTCCAAAGCGCCTCCCGCGCATTTTGCATATCTTGTTCCAATGCATATAGTTCTGGCGTGGATATTCGCTTTTCGCGCATCTTGCGTTCCAGCATCCGGATCAGGCGTGTCTGCGTGCCGGCCTCGTTGCCGCCTCGGTCGGCCGCGCGCAATTTCGCCAATGCCTCCTGCGCCTCGGCCAGCCGTTTCGACAGTTCGGCATATTCCGCATCCTGCAACAGCGCTTCCTGTTGGCGCTTCTCCAGACTGCGGAACTGGTCATACTTTGCCTTGAGGGCCGCGTCCCTGGCCATTGCGCCATAGAAGCGCGCCAGGCCGCTCCCCTCGTTGAGCTGCGTCTCTATCGCATCTCCTATTTGACTGGGCACCGCGTCATAGAAGCGCGTCTCGTCGCTCTCCTGCTCCGCCTGGACCTGCACGCACAGGCAGACCAAAAGGACACACAGCAGAAAACGCATGGCACAATCCTCCCGTCTTTGTAAAAAAAGAGAGCGCGGCCGAAGCGACCGCGCCCCGCGAGTCGGCACGCCTACTTCTTGACGGGCGGATCCGTGACAATCGCCC
>CACZQQ010000435.1 GCA_902783355.1 uncultured bacterium | reverse complement strand
GGCGGCGATGTTTGACATGGCAGATGATCCTCCGTTGGCTGAAGTGTTGCGGGAAATCGCCTTAATTTAAGCCGCCCCGCACGCCTTGCAGGCAGACTGCGGCCGAACCAGGCCGTCTCCCCCACGGCGAAGAAAGGGCAAAACATCCCTAAACAGCCTATCGTTCCGCAGATTAGGATTATTTTATGCCCCATCGCCGCACCGGCACATTCAAACGCATGGGCGCGCCCTCCGCGCCTGCTGTACCTAATAATAATAAGGAACAACCATCATGTACGAGATGGCCATCAAACTGGGGACTCTCATCGTATTCGCCGTCGTCATGGTCGCGGTGGGCCTCTACTGCCGCCGCCACACCAACGACGTCAACAGCTTCGTCCTGGGCGGGCGCGGCGTCGGCCCGTGGCTGACCGCCTTCGCCTACGGCACCTCCTACTTCTCCGCCGTCGTCTTCGTCGGCTACGCCGGCCAGTTCGGCTGGAAGTACGGCATCGCCTCCACGTGGATCGGCCTGGCCAACGCGCTGCTGGGCTCCTACATGGCGTGGGTGGTGCTCGGCCGCCGCACGCGCGTCATGACGCAGCACCTCGACGCGGCCACCATGCCCCAGTTCTTCAGCAGCCGCTTCGACAGCCGCGCCCTCAAGATCATCTCCTCCGCCATCATCTTCATCTTCCTCATCCCCTACACGGCCTCCCTCTACAACGGCCTCAGCCGCCTCTTCGGCATGGCCTTCACCATCGACTATTCCGTCTGCGTCATCATCATGGCCGTCCTGACCGCCGTCTACGTCATCGTCGGCGGCTACATGGCCACCGCCATCAACGACTTCATCCAGGGCATCATCATGCTGGCGGGCATCGCCCTCATCGTGGCCGCCGTCCTCAAGACGCAGGGCGGATTCATGGGGGCCCTGGACGCGCTGGCGCGCGTGAGCGACCCCAAGGTCTCCGCCACGCCGGGCATCTTCTCCTCCTTCTTCGGCCCCGACCCCGTCAACCTCGTCGGCGTCATGCTCCTGACCTCCCTGGGCACATGGGGCCTCCCGCAGATGGTCCAGAAGTTCTACTCCATCAAGAGCGAGCAGGCCATCAACAAGGGGACGGTCATCTCGACGCTCTTCGCGGTGGTCGTCGCCGGCGGCTGCTACTTCATCGGCGGCTTCGGGCGCCTCTTCGCCGACAAGGTGAACCCCGCCGTCAGCGGCTTCGACGCCATCATACCGGCCATGCTGGCGGAACTGCCCGTCTCCCTCATCGCGACCGCCATCGTGCTGGTCTTCGCCGCCTCCATGTCCACGCTGGCCTCCCTCGTGCTGGCCTCCAGCTCGACGCTGGCGCTGGACTTCGTGAAGGGCAGCCTGAAGCCGGACATCTCCGAGAAGAGCCAGCTGCGCCTCATGCGCCTCTTCATCGCCGTCTTCATCGTCATCTCCGCCGCCATCGCCATCTACCAGTACAACTCCAACGTGACCTTCATCGCGCAGCTGATGGGCGTCTCGTGGGGCGCGCTGGCGGGCGCCTTCCTGGCCCCCTTCCTCTACGGCCTCTACTGGAAGCGCGCCACCAAGGCCGCCTGCTGCGTCAACTTCGTCTTCGCCACCGCGGTCATGCTGGCCAACATGCTCTGGCGGCCCGCCTTCCCGAAGCTGCTGCAGTCCCCCATCAACGCGGGCGTCTTCTGCATGCTCGGCGGCATGGTCATCGTTCCCCTCGTCAGCCTCTTCACGAAACACCTTGACAGCGCCTTCGTCGGGCGCGTCTTCGCCTGCTACGACCGCACGGTCACCGTCACCGTCCGCGAATCCATCGCCGACGGCAGCGTCACGGTTGAGGAAAAGTAGAAACTCATTTATCACCAATAGTTTACATAATGCCAAAGGTCTTTGTCTCCGGCTGCTACGACATGCTCCATTCGGGGCATGTCGCCTTCTTCGAGGAGGCCGCCCGATACGGCGACCTCTACGTGGGCATAGGCGCCGACAAGACCATCCAGGAGCTCAAGAACCGGCGCCCCGTCAACCCCGAGGCGGAGCGCCTCTACATGGTGAAGGCCGTCCGCTTCGTGAAGGACGCGTGGATCAACTCCGGCTCCGGCGTGATGGACTTCACCGCCGAGGTGGAGCGCCTCAGGCCCGACATCTTCTTCGTGAACGCCGACGGCTACACGGAGGAGAAGCGGGAGTTCTGCCGCCGGCTGGGCATCCGGCTTGTCGTCAGCCAGCGCGTGCCGCACGGCGGCCTGCCGGCCCGCTCCACCACCAGCCTGCGGCAGGTCTGCACCATCCCCTACCGCATCGAACTGGGCGGCGGCTGGCTTGACCAGCCCTTCGTGAACAGCCTCCATCCGGGCCCGGTCATCGTCATGGCCATCCAGCCGGAGATGGAGTTCAACCACCGCTCCGGCCTGGCGACCTCCGCGCGGCAGACCGCCATCGGCCTCTGGCAGAGCGCCATCCCCGAAGGCAACCGCGTCGAGCTGGCCCGCACCCTCTTCTGCGTGGACAACCCGCCGGGAAGCGCCCACGTCTCCGGCTCGCAGGACCACCTCGGCCTCCTGCTGCCGGGCATCAACAGGCTCAACTATGACAACGGCTACTGGCCCGTCTCCATCGATTCGCTGACGGACCGCGGGACGCTCGCCTTCCTGGAAGAGCACATCCGCCTGCTGGCCCTACCGCAGAGACAACAAGACTATTCGCCCTTCGATGGGCAGAACGTCACCGCCGAGGGCGCCGCGCGCCTCGCGGAGGCCACCGACGCCATCTGGGAGGCCGTCAAGTCGCGGGACGCCGCCGCGTGGGGCGCCGCCACCACGGCCAGCTTCCAGGCGCAGCTCGCCATGTTCCCAAGCATGCTGACGCCGGAGGCCGAGGAGACCATCGAGGCCTACCGCGACGACATCCTGGGCTGGAAGATCTCCGGCGCCGGCGGCGGCGGCTACCTCGTCATGGTCGCCGACAGCGACGTCCCCAACACCATTCGGATCCACGCCTGCGCCGGCTGAGCGCCGCCCCGCGCCGTCCGACGGCGGACGGCGCAAAAAGCGAAAAAAGCCGCAGGTTGCGGCCCATCTCCTCGCAGTTGCATTACAGTACGGGTGTTTTCCTGCATTGGGCGCGCATGCGTCCCCACCTCAACAAACCACAACTGGAGCACTGCAATGGCATTGGTCAAGGACATCAACAACATCCGCCTGGGCGTCATCGGCATGACCGAAGGCAACGGCCACCCCTACTCCTGGAGCGCCATGTTCAACCGCTACAACGTGGAGGCCATGACGAAGGAATGCCCCTTCCCCGCCATCCCCGCCTACCTGAACAAGGAGAACTGGGAGACCATGGGCATCCCCGGCGCCAAGATGGAGATGGTCTACTGCGACAACCGCAAGGACGCCGAGCACGTCTCCAAGCTCTCCCTCGTCCCGACCGTCGTCGACAAGCCTGAAGACATGATCGGCAAGGTGGACGCGGTGATCATCGCGACCGACATCGGCAGCCAGCACGTGCGCCGCGCCAAGCCCTTCATCGAGGCGGGCGTCCCCCTCTTCATCGACAAGCCGCTGTGCGACAACTATGAGGACCTGGAGTGGTTCAAGAAGGCGGTGGCCGACGGCGCCAAGCTGTGCTCCTCCTCCTCCATGAAGTACTGCAAGGAGCTGCAGCCCTACCTGCGCGGCAACTACCACGAGAT
>CACZQQ010000434.1 GCA_902783355.1 uncultured bacterium | reverse complement strand
GTGCGCCCGCGTGGCCGCCGGCCCCGTCGACGATCCCGCCCGCTGGCTCGTCGGCGTGCCCGAATATCTCGTGCCCGGCGCCATGGCCCACAAGGTGGACCGCTTCCGCGAACTGGCCGCCTACCCCTTCGACGGCTACATCCTCAACCTGCGCTCCCACAGCGTCCCGCTGGCCTCCAAGCCGGACGACTACGGCTTCAACCAGGAGGTCCGCAATGCCTTCCTCAAGCGCCATGGCATAGATATTTATACGCAACCATTTGATAAGGAAGCACTTAACGATATGCGCTCCGAAGGCGTCGACGAATATCTGCGCCGCTGCAAGGCGCTCCTCAACGGCCGCCCGCTCTACATGACGGCGACCTCACCCGACAGGAAGGCCGGCCAGCCGCCCCACACCTCCGACTGGGTCTTCCGCATGGGCGCCAGATGGCACTTCAACCAGTGGTTCAAGGACGGCAGCGTGGACGGCGTCGTCATGTTTGAGGACTTCTTCCCCGACACGCTGGCGGGCAAGACAAGCAACGGCCACCCCGTCCGCATCATCGGCTTCCGCGACCGCGCAAATGCGCTGCGAACCAATCTGGAGAAGTTCCGCGAGGACATGGCGGCCCTCATCGCCGACAGGCGCCTCGACGAAATTGAGCTCTACGAGGCCCTGGAGATGGACGAGCCCCACCGCCAGATCATCCGCGCCCTGCTTAACCAGGCGGCGGGAAAGTAGGCGGGCGGACCGCCGCCGTCACGGGACAGGAATGGCTGGATTGGCCGGATTTGGCCGGATCTTCCGGTTCTTCCGGGGGTTCCGGATTTGCCGGAGAGTCCGCATTCAGTCGTCGAGATGGTGATGTTTCTAGTGTTCCGTCCCCCGTTTGGGCGTGCCAGGCGAGCGGAGCACCACGGTCGCCTCGTCTGCCGATTGCCTATTTTATTTCCTGATGAAGCAGCGCAAGTCATCGTATATGCTATCTTCTTCGGGGCCAAGGCTATAGATTTGGACGGCCTCAATTGTGCGCGTTTCAAGGGAGAACGCCACCGGCAGACGCGTCTCCTTTTCTGCACAACGGCAGCCGTCGGTGGCGTCGCAGCCACAGGCGCAATCGCAGTCCAGAGCGTTGTCGTCGCATTTTTCAGCCTCGGCTTCCTTGACGGCCCTCACATGGATTTCGCAGGGGCCGACAGCGTACTGCAAGGGCTTTCCCGTGAAGGGATCTTGCGGCAGTCCCCTCATCTGCGACGGGAAGCGCCCCGTCCTCCGCCGTATCCTCTCTGCTTCAAAAAGCCCGTTGCCGCAACGAATTGTAGCCAGCAGGCATTTGGAGGTGCGCAATGCCTTCGGCACGTTGTCTTCAAGCAGCCAAAGAAAGAGGCGCGCGTCCTTCTTTGGCTCCTGCACGGAAGAGTCCAACTGGAAACGTTTTGCCTGGGTTTCGGCAAGATAGGCGGTCTTCCACCATGCCTGCGGGAAGAACCATCGGAGACTGCTGAAGTCGGCGCCCGCGCGGTCATGTTCCGCTTCGTCAAGACAGTGGGCCAAAGAATGGACAATGCTTGTGAAGACGACCGCCTGACGGTAGAGTTCACGCCTTTCAAGCGACACGACTTCCGCCTCGAGACGCTCAAGATACGCCGACTGACTGTCCAGCCATGCCTCGTCCGCCATGCCGTTTTCAATGACAAGCAGCGCCGCCGTCAGGCGCAACGTCTCCATCTCGTAGAAGAGTGAGAAGTCATCTCCTTTCACATAGGCGCAGATTTTTTCCAGATGGCCCATGTAGCGCGCGACCGCCGTCGCGTCATGGGCCTCCGACGCGAAGCGTAACTGCCACAATTGCAAGAAGAAAGTCTGCCTCAAGACTTCCTTGTCCTCAAAACGCCATGCACCGCAGTCATTCAGCAGATGCCATTCGGCGTAGTCCCGCCGCGCAGGCGGAATTGGCCCATCCAGCAGGGCGTCCATCCTCTCAATCTCAGGCTGCCCCACAAAGGAGGCACGCCATTTTTCATAGGGTTCCGCCTCCCATTCACTCTGCAACGACATTCTGCCGAAGGGGGACGAGTAGGCATCTGCACTTGAGGCATAAATGCCTGTATTCCAATTGTTCCAGCACTTCACACATCGGGTCGCAATCTGCTTCAATTCCGTCCAGAAAGCGTCATTGGGCTGCTGGCTACCGCAATAGGCCTGCTCAAGTTCAGCGACGGCCAGCGGCCTGCCAAAATGCGCTTCCAGGTCGCGGAGCGTCCTGCGGTAGCGGCCTTCCGCCGAGATGGCGCAGGGGAGGCTCACGGCATATATGGCGGCGCAAATTCC
>CACZQQ010000433.1 GCA_902783355.1 uncultured bacterium | reverse complement strand
TTGTACGGCGCCCTCTACAGCGACGACAACAACCAGATGCGGGGCTGCTACGTCATGCGCCGCAGCTGGGGCCTGCCCAACTACTGGTATGACCATCTGGTCTACTGCAACTACGCGGCGGACGACACCAGCGTCGCCTCCTGCCCGACCGTCGGCAAGACCCCGAAGCGTGGCAACTACGGCTACGCCAACACCTACGGCGTCTGCTCCACAAATGTCGACCTGGCCGCCGGCGTCTACTCGGCGGAGATCGTCGGTTCAAGCCACTGGATGCGCAGCGCCAATCTCGGACAGGTCAAGAACCCCAGCCAAGCCTTCTGGACCTGCGACTCCGTGACGGGCGCCGACCGCACCTCCGACATCGGCTATCCCGCCGGCTCCCAGGCTGGCGCCATCGGCCTGACCCCTGGTGCCGCAGGCAGCGGCCCGAAGGCGATCCACGAAGGGCGCATCGTCTGCGACTATGTCGACGGCCACGCAGAAGCCTGCACCCCGCAGCAGTTCTTCGAGAATGCCCACAACAGCGGCATGTTCGTCCAGCGGACTAGCTACAACTACTGGATGCAGGACGAGGACGGCACCGGCGCCCCGCACAGCGTGACCCCGTAGGCCCCACAAGCCGCTCTTCCAGCGACGGCCGCCTGGCCGGAAGCCATCCCCAAGGGGAGGGCCGACGGCGGGCGGCCTTTCTTTTTGCCGGTGGAAGCGCCCGAAGTGGGAAACAAAGCCACCACATTTGTCAAGATTTATACCATCTTCCTTAAAAACCATTTTCAAAAGGCATGTCTTTTGAGAATTTTTGATTATTTGAAAAGAATTTTTGACATTGCCCTTGAAAAGAGACGAAAGGCATATATAATATATATAGGTACGAACATCAGCGAGGATTCCATGACAATGAGCAAAGAGAAACAATCGAACGAAACGCAAGGCGGTCCGGACAAGCCCGCGGCGCAGCAGGCCTACCGCCGCCTGATGGAGATGCTCATGAACGGCGAACTGCCGTTGGGCGAATCCATCCGCGAGGCGAACCTGTCGCAGCAGCTGGGGCTGAACCGCAGCGCCATCCGCGAGGCGCTCAACCAGCTGGTCGCGCAGGACATCCTGACCTACACGCCCTACTGCGGCTACCGCTTCGCCGAACTCACCATCCGCGACTCTTCGGAATGGTACCAGTTCCGCATGGCCATCGAACCCGCCGCGCTGGAACAGGCCTTGCACCAGCCGCACATCATGTCCCTCTGCGATGAACTGGAACGCATCCTGGACGGCGAAGAGCAAGGCCTCGAGGCGCAGGACCTCATCCGCATCGCCCACTGCGACCTGAGCTTCCACCTGCGCATCGTGGAGGCCTCCAAAAACCGCCTCATGATCGGCGCCTACATGCGCGCCTCGCTCCCCTTCATCGCCGCACTGGCCCAACAGCGCGACAGCCGCATGGACGAGGTGGCCACGTTCGCCGACCACCGCCACACCCACATGCGCCATGTCCAGCTGCTCAGCGAAATCCGCGACGGCGAGCCGGAGAGGGCCGTGGAACTCCTGCGGCGCCACATCTACTTCAGCTGCGCCAACATCAAGGACTACATCGTGCGCCATGCCCTGCAGGCGTATCCTGTCGACGGCCGCCTGAACGCCGACGGCATCGGCGACGTCATCAACACCCTGCTTGCCAAAGATTGATTTTGTTTTTCAAGTTTGTCCCCAACCGTCCCCAACCGCCACACAAGGAGAAAGCCATGAAGTCACGTCCCCATAAGTCGTTCACCCTGATTGAGCTGCTTGTCGTCATCGCCATCATCGCCATCCTGGCGGCGATGCTGCTGCCCGCGCTGGCGAAGGCCCGCGAGAAGGCGCGCACCATCAGCTGCACCAGCAAGCTCAAGAACCTGAACACCCTCCTGCAGATCTACGCGGACGACAACAACCAGGTCATCCCGATGGTCTATCCGCACTACAACTCCAAGTACACGGTGCGCCGCGAGTCGTGGGCGGACGCGCTGGAGACCGCCAGCCTGCTCACCGGCGACCAGAAGATGCTGCAGTGCGACGTCGGCGCCCCCACCCAGATGCGCGAAGGCGACGCCACCACCGGCCCCCTGATGTACGTCTACGGCGCATGGACCCACAGCAAGGGCGACAAGAACTACTCCCCCTATCCGCCGGACGGCGTCCTGAAGGACAAGGGCGACGGCATCAAGATGTTCTACCAGGGCCTGGCGAA
>CACZQQ010000432.1 GCA_902783355.1 uncultured bacterium | reverse complement strand
GGCGTCGTCACGCTCGCCCTGCCGCAGCAGGCACGGCGGCGCCCTGGCGAGGCCGCCCTCATCGTCAAGGAGCTGGAAGGCGACCACCTCGCGAAGGAGCATCTCGACGACCTGGAGCCGTTGCTGGAGAAGGCGGACGCCCTCCTCTTCGGGCCAGGCGTCGGGCAGGAGGTTCCTCCCGCCTTCCTTCAGAAGCTGCTCTCGCTTGACAAGCCGCTTGTCCTGGATGCAGATGCACTGCGCCTGCTGGCCGCCAATCCGCAGCTGTTGCGCAAACGCAAGACGCCGCGGCCTGTCGTCTTGACACCCCACCAAGGGGAGGCCGCCGCGTTGGCGGAGGCCTTTGCGCCTGACGCCTCCAAGGCGCCTCCGCGCGAGCAAGCGCTGGCGCTCAGCCACGCTATGGGGTGCCTCGTGGTCCTCAAGGGGCCGCGCACCATCGTCGCGCAGCCAGATCGCGACACAGTCTCCTTCAACGCCTCGGGCAATCCCGCTCTGGCGACCGCCGGTAGCGGCGACGTGTTGGCGGGCGTCATCACGGCGCTAGCCGCGCAGATGCCGTTGGACAATGCCGCGCGGCTGGGCGTTTATCTCCACGGGCTGGCTGCGGATCTCTATGTGCGCACAGCCTCACCGCGCGGCCTCCTCGCCGACGACCTGCCCGCCCTTATCCCGCAAGCCATGCGCGAATGCAGTTTGTGGTAGAAAGCCTGTTTCACGCGCCGAGACGGCGCGGAGCAGCTGGGTGGTGGATTTCCAACCTGAGCGGGCGCCACTTTGGCGCCCGCAAATGCGGTGCGAAAAATCCAAAATGAACTTGCGCATTTCCAACCTGAGCGGGCGCCACTTTGGCGCCTGCAAATGCGGCGCGAAAAATCCAAAATGAACTTGCGCATTTCCAACCTGAGCGGGCGCCACTTTGGCGCCTGCAACTGCAGCGCGAAAAAACGCAACCCCGCGCCATTCGGCGCGGCAGGCTGGCTGGAGGTTCTACCTTCTGTCGGGGAAAGGGATGAGCCCCGGATGGAGGAGGCCGTCGTCCTCTTCCCAAGCCATGCACCAAGGGGCCTTGAAGGATGCGCATGGCGCCGCCAGAAAGGGAATCAGGTTCAGAGCGCCCGCATGCCCGTCTACAAAGCCGACATTCACCTGGTCGCGGTGTCGGTTGCAGCCCTCCGCATGGGAGTCGAAGTCAAGATCCAACTCTTCCATAAGATTCTCCCAATTATTTTTCCCATAGATGATGCAGGGGTCTCCTGAATCCATGAGGAGATACGAGTCCGACGGCTGACGGACATGGACGGCAAGGGCGCCGCGGTTACCCTGCATGCCGTCGTAGTTCCACCCATAGTGGCCGTCGTATTTCCGCAGGGATTCGCGCGTGTCAAGCGGCGCATCGTTGGGGGAGGCCGGACAGACAAGCAGGCCGACGTCCTGGTAGTAGGGCCTGCTCCAGACGGGCCAGTTGGTGCCCACATGGTCTGACGCGAGGGCCTTGGAATCGTAGGCGGGAAGGCGTCCACGCCAGTCGTCTGCGTAGGCGAGCATGGCGATGTCGAGCTGGCGCAGATTGCCGATGCACTGCACCTGGATGGCGGATTCGCGCGCGGTCTGGAGGGCTGGCAGGAGCATGGAGGCCAAAACCATGATGACGGCAATGACCGCCATCATTTCAACGAGGGTGAAAGGATGTCTTCTCACAGGTGACTCCGGGGTATGGATTGCTTGCAAGGACGGCGCACTCCGCCGTTGAATGCACATAGACTAGCCCCCGATGGAGCGCAATGCCGTTCCAAAGGCAACAATCCCACTCCCCGTTGGGATTCTATAAGACTTTACGCACCGCCAGTCTGCCTTGAGGCCTTGCGGGACAGCCGCCGGATGCCGAATATCACATCCGAAAGAGGCGAAATCCCTGCCTGGAATGCGCTTTTCGCGCATGTTCGCGCGGAAAAGCGGACACCCCGCTTCACTCCCTCTTCAGGAAGACATCGACCTGCTGGCCAGGCCAGAGGGGAAAGACAGGCGACTCCACATCGAATATCAACTGGACAACGCGCACGTCGATGCGCTCGGCGCCGAAGCCGGCCAGATTGCGCTTGGGGACCGCCATGGGCTGGATGCGGTTGAAGCGCAAGTTCAACCTGCAGGTGCCGTCGCCCTTGAGGGTGGCGGTGGCAGTGGCGTCGTGGGCGCCGTCCAACAGGAAGGCGTCGGTCTCGTCCACGTCCACGCGCACCTGGAGGTGCTTCGAGCCGACGACGACAGGCGTCGAGGTCGCGTCGTCGCGGACGGGATTGAAGAGCGAGATGTACTCCCCCTTGTGGATGTTGATCTTCATGACGACGCCGTCAATGGGGGAGCGGAGGACGGATTCCTGGATCTGGGTGTCAAGCTGGTCGAGCTGGGCCTGGATCTGGGCGACCTGCGCCTCGGCCTGGGCAATCTGGTAGGCGGAGACGCCGGCCTTCACCTGCGCCAGTTCGGCCTCGGCCAATCTCAGGGAGGCGACCGCCGATTCGTAGAGCTTCTGTTCATTGTCGAGTTCGTCCTGGCTGACGGCCAGCGGATAGAGCTTCCTGAGGCGGTCCAGGCGCATGGCAATGCGCTCCTGCTCGACGCGGCGGACGGCGGCGGCGGCCTCCAGGGGCGCCACGTCGGCGGCGCGCGGCTGCTCCCGCAGGTACTGGCAGTTGGCCTGGGCGGCCTGCAGCTGCGCCTCCAGAATGCGGCGCTCGTCACGGAGGCCGCGCGTGCGCATGGTGTAGAGCACGTCGCCCGCCTTGACCTCCTGGTTTTCCTGGACGCAGAGTTCCTCGACGCGGTCGGCGCGCACGGGATAGATGCCGATGCTGCCGTCCCGCGGCTCGACGATGCCCCTGGCGGCGGCGAAGGTCTCCGCCGGCGGGCGTGGCGGCGGCAGGACTGGTTCGTTGTCCACGACCTTCAGCTGGTACTTGTAGGCGTAGTAGGCGCCGAGGACGAGGCCCAGCACGGAAAGCAGGATGACGGTTGGAATCTTACGCTTGCCCATGGTGTGTGTAGCTCCCGATTTTGCCGTCTTCCATCGTGGCGATGTTGTCCGCCAGGTCGAAGATGCGGTTGTCGTGCGTGACGACGAGGACGACCATCTCCGGATTGCGGGAGAGACCGTGGATGTTCTCAAGGACGGCGCGGCCCGTCACGCGGTCCAGCGCGGCGGTGGGTTCGTCGCAGATGAGGATGGCGGGCTTCTTGACCATGGCGCGTGCGAGGGCGACGCGCTGCTGTTCGCCGCCGGAGAGGGCGCCCGGCAGGGTCTTGAGGCGGTGTCCGAGCCCGAACTGCTCCAGCACGGCGTCGGCGCGCCGGCGCGCCTCGCTCCAGGAGACGCCCAGCGGGATGAGGGCGGCGGCGACGTTGTCGCGCGCAGGCAGCTGCATGATGAGATTGAACTGCTGGAAGGTGAAGCCGATCCTCCGTGCGCGGAAGCGCGCCATCTGCTGTTCGTTCATGGCGGTGATCTCCTCGCCGAAGATGCGGACCATGCCTTCGTCGGCCTTGAGCATGGCGCCGATGATGCTGATGAGAGTCGTCTTGCCACAGCCGGAAGGGCCGACGAGATAGTTCAGGCAGCCTGGCGGAAATGTGGCGTCCAGATGGTCAAGGACAGTGAAGACGTTGGGCGGCTGGCCGAAGCGCTTGACGATGGACTTGACCTCGATCATGGCGGTTACATCCTGAAGACGGCGGCAGGTTCAATGGAGCGCATCTTGAAGATGCCGATCTGGCTGGAGACAAGGCAGACCGCCAGCACCAGCAGGCCGGAAAGGAAAAGAAGGCTGACGGGCGTGTAGTAGAACATCCGCGGCACGTTCCCAAAGAAGATGCCCAGCAGCGCGATGGCCCCCAGGGAGATCCCGTAGGCGGCGAAGCCCACCGCGAAAATCTGCGCCAGCAGCATGAATCCTATATTTAAATTATTGTACCCCATAGATTTAAGTACAGCTATACAGTTGATGTTCTCCAGCACGAAGGTGTAGAACTGCTGCGCGGTGATGATGACCGAGAAGACCATGCCGATGACGACGACCACCATGAACATGAAGGGCGCGTTTGTGTTCTCCTCGTACCAGCGCGAGGTCATGGTGCCGAACTGCGCCTGCGGCAATGCCTTCAGCGTGGGATTCTTCGCCATGATGAGGCGGCACAGCGTCTCGTCGTCTATGCCGTCCATGGGCGCCACAAGGACGTAGGAGAGCATCTGGCGCGCGGTGGGGAAGCAGCTCAGGAACTCGCGTTCGCTGACGAAGCAGACAGGCAGGGAGAAGAGATTGGGCCTGATGTCCAGCACGGCGCGGATGTCCAGCCGACGGTCGTTGAGCTCGAAGTAGGTCCCCACCTTTGCGTCGTGCAGCAGGTCGAGCTGGTTCTTGTCGATGGCCACGCCGCCCTCCCCCTTGAGAACCCACGGCCCCCCCGCGAGAAACTTCTGGGGAAGGCCGGCATAGGAGGTGGATGAAACGCCGATGAGCAGAATGGCCTGGCGCGAGCCGTCCTCCAGCCGGACGGTGGTATTCGCCATGTAGAAGGGTTCCGCCCACTGGACGCCGCGGACGGCGCGCACGGCGTTGAGGGCGTGTTCCGGCAAGGCGGTCGGCCGGTCGAAGTTCGGGGTCGTCGCGTCCATGACCCAGATGGGGACGCCGGAGGCGTAGGCCGTGTTGAAGAAGCTCTGGAGGACGCCGCAGTAGATGGAGGTCAGCAGGACGATCAGCAGGACGGCGAAGGTCAGGCCCGCCACCAGGCTGTAGAACTTCATGCGGTTCCCGAAGATGATCTTGAGGGCCAGGCGGAGCATCAGCGCGTTCCCCCATCGTCGCCGGCCGCAGGTTCGTTTTCGGCGACCAGCATGAGGCCCAGCGAGACCAGCTGCTCCACTTCGTCTTTCAGTCGCGCCCGATAGGAGGCGGGCAGCACGCGGTGCAGCTTCTCCAGGACGCCCTCCGGCAGGCGCGCCTTGACGCGCTCCGAAAGCGCGTGCAGGCGCGCGCGGACCGCGTTCTGCGGCGAGAGCAGGCGGCGCTGCGCCGCATGGCGGAACTCCAGCCGGAAGCCCGCGATCTCATAACTGCGGTATGGTCCCGATGAAAGATAGCAGTGTCCTGAAACGGCTCCGCCTTCTTTTTCTTCAGGACGAATCAGCCAGCCGAACTTGCGCGCCAGCGCCGAGGCAATCGCCTCCGGATGCGGCAACGACGAATCCGCCAGACGGTACAATCCGCTGAAGAGACGCTGCACGCGCCCCGAATCGCAGAGGCGCTTCAGCGCAATGCGGCAGGCGCCTGGCGTGCTCATGCCCGCAAAGTCGCCGTAGTGGAAGACCTTGGAAGGAGCTTCCTCCAGCATGGAGAGGATCCGCTCCTCCAGAGAAAGATGTGGGAAGGGAGTTTTCATGGGAATGACACATAATCTATACCATTTTTGTTACAACGTCGGGCAGAACGCCAATTTCCTTTCATTCTGTCCGCCCGCATAAGTTCCACCGGT
>CACZQQ010000431.1 GCA_902783355.1 uncultured bacterium | reverse complement strand
GCTACCTCCTCAGGGCCAACGGAAAGAACATCCTCATCGACTGCGGCCTCTATCAGGAGCACCATCTCAAGGATCGCAACTGGGGCCAGTTCCCCCTCCAGCCGTCGGAAATCGACGCGGTCGTCCTGACGCACGCCCATCTGGACCACTGCGGCCGCCTGCCGCGCCTCGTCAAGGAAGGCTTCCGCGGCCCCATCTACTCCACCTCCCCCACCGCCGAAATCGCCCGCATCGTCATGGACGACTGCGGCAAGATCAACGAGGAGGACGCCGAGTTCAAGCGCCTGCGCCACCTGCGCGAGGGCCGCAAGGGCCCCCATGACGACAAGCCCCTCTACACGCAGGAGGACGCCGAGGAGGTCGTCCCCCTCTTCTCGCCGTGGGACGAGAAGGAGCCGCTGGACCTGGGCGACGGCATCACCGTCCAGTTCATCCCCGTGGGGCACATCCTGGGCGCCTCCTCCGTCCGCTTCGTCGTCACCACCGGCACGACCACGCGTTCCATCGTCTTCTCGGGCGACATCGGGCGCCACGACATGCCCATCCTGCGCGACCCCGACCCCGTGGGCGACGCCGACTATCTCGTGGTCGAATCCACCTACGGTGACAGGCTCCATCCGAAGACGGCCGACATCCCTGTGCAGCTGGCGCAGGTCATCAACGAGACGGTGAAGGCCGGCGGCAACATCATCATCCCCAGCTTCGCCATCGAGCGCACGCAGGAGCTCCTCTACTTCCTCGCGCTCCTGCTGGCCGAGAACAAGATCCCGCATCTGCGCATCTTCCTGGACAGCCCCATGGCCACCAAGGTCAACACCGTCTTCATGCGCCATCCGTACCTCTTTGACGAGGAGACCATCAAGGCCACCCGCCAGCTGAAGGTGGACAACGTGACCGTGGTGCGCAGCGCCACCGAATCCAAGTCCCTCAACCACATCCGCGGCTCCGTCATCATCATCGCCGGCAGCGGGATGTGCACGGGCGGCCGGATCAAGCACCACCTGACCTACAACATCGGCCGCAAGGAGAGCACCATCCTCTTCGTGGGCTATCAGGCCGTCGGCACCCTCGGGCGCGAGATTGTGGACGGCAAGGAGGAGGTCCGCATCTTGGGCGAGATGTGCCCCGTGCACGCGCGCGTGGACCGCATCGAGGGCTTCTCCGCCCACGCCGACCAGGGCGAACTGCTGGCGTGGCTCAAGACTGTCTCCAAGCCGCCGAAGCACGTCTTCGTGACCCACGGCGAACCCGAGGCCGCCGAGGCCCTCCGCCAGAAGATCGCCGAAACCACCAAATGGGAGGCCTCCACGCCCAAATACCAGGAAGTTCAGATTCTGAACTGACATGCGCCCTGGCGGCCTTTCCGCCGCCGGAGAAACCCGCCAGCCGCAATGCCCCTGAAGGCGCGTTGAGATTCCATGGCCCCCCTCTTCTTCGACAGCCATCTGCATTTGCCCGAAAGCGGCGAAATCCCATGGGAGGGGCTTGCGGGCGCATTGGCGGCGGCGGCCACACGCGCCGAATGGCCTGCGCTCCTGGCGGCGCGCCACAACCGCCCTGCCCTGCGCGTGGCGCTAGGCGTCCATCCATGGCACATCGCCACAGCGGGGCCTCTGGAGGAGGCTGTCGCCGCCCTCGCGGAGATGCCGGCGGACGCCGTCGGCGAAATAGGCCTGGACAGCCGCCACGCGGGCGCACCGTCCCTTGAGACGCAATATGCATGGTGCCGCGCGCAGTGCGCCGTGGCCGTGGAGCGCCGCCTGCCCGTCGTCCTGCACATCTGCGGCGCCTGGGAGGGGCTCTTTCGGCTGCTCAAGGAGTTCCCGTCCCTGACGGGATTCGTCCATGGATTTTGTTCTAACATATTTATTGCCAATGAGATATTAAGAAAAAGCCATCTGGGGCTTTCCTTCGGCGGGGCCCTCCTTCGGCCGACTTCGCCCCTGCCGTCGCTGACGGCCGCCCTGCCGCTGGACCGCCTCCTCGTGGAGAGCGACTTCCCCTACGGCCGCGCTGCCGACGGCGCGCCCGCCGCCTCCCCTGCGGCGCTCTGCGAGGCCGTCGTCCGCCGCATGGCGCAAGCGCGCAATATGGAGCCGGATGACGTTTCCGCCGGGCTGGCGCCAGTTGCTGAAGGCAAATGGCGTGGGACAAATGGGACGAGTGAGCCTTGTGGGGCGGGAGTCCCGTCCTAGATGTCTCATTTTTGTCCCACAAGTCCCACTTTCTCGCCTACTGCCGTCTAGTCGTTCGCGTGGGTCTGGCGGACGATTTCGCAGGCTTCCAGCAGCCACGGCTCGGCCAGATGCTCCGTGCTGTTCCACGGCGCCATCAGGAAGCCCGTGAGATGTTCGGGGCTGATGACCTTCTTGCAGTATTCGACCGTGCGCGGATAGTTTTCGTCGCGCGCCCAGTTGCTGCAGCAGCACATCTGGTCATAGCCGAGGTCGTCCAGCGTCTTGTAGGTGTCCACGCGGATCTTCTCCGGCCAGAGGTAGTCGGGCGTGTTCTCGTCGAAGTTGAAGTCCTCCTTGTAGTAGCCGTTGCTCTGGAGGACGTCCTTCGGGATGTTGGCGGCATACTC